>DATFKK010000115.1 GCA_035268685.1 Candidatus Krumholzibacteriia bacterium
CCTGACGACTCGCGACGAAGCGCAGGCGGGCGACCAGAGCCGTCAGGCAAGCGATCGAGCCGGGACACGCCGGTCGGCGGAAACCGTCCGCGAAGAACCCTGTCAAGAGTCTCGCGCAGAACGGTGGGGATGGTTCGTCGGGAACCATCCAATGGAGCGCCCGGCGTAGCGCGAACTCCACGCCCGCCAGCCCGGACGGCACGTGCTGCTCGCCGCCGCTCGCGGCTTCCGATCGACACATGGATTCCGCACGTTCGTCTGCCAACGCGGAACGACGCGTACGATCGCCCGGGCATGTCCATGAACGCGACGGCCGACCGTTCCTCTCGTCGAGCCAGACGCTTCCGCCGCGGAAGCGATCAGCAGGGGTCGGCTGAAGGGGTCGGCTGAACACCGCCCGCCCACCGCACCAGCAGCGGAGAAGCATGCGACGGCGATCGAATCCGCTCCACAGAGCCGTACGGTCATGACGACGCGGTGCCCGGCCCGACCTCACCCGGACCCGCGCGACGACTTCCGCAACGAAACGACCGCGCGGCCACCGGCCCCGGCCACTCCCCCGACTTCCGCAGCGAAACGCCCACGCGAGACATCCCCGGGCGCTCCCTGCCGAGCGCGCACCCGCTGCGCTCGGCATTCTGCGCTCACCGACCGTACCGCACCCGGAACAACAACGAAGGCAAAACCAGCACCACGCCCAGGGTGAGCGTGGTCGCGAACAGCGGCTCGAAAGAGAATCGACACCGCCATCGGTGACCACATCCGCCCGCCGAAGAAACACAGCGGCAGCAGCTCACCCACGTTGGTGGCCGTGGTCACCAGGATCGGCCGCAGTCGACGCTGCGCGGACTCGATCACGGCGTCGGCGGAGGTGCGCCCAATGTTCGACCACCAGGGTGGCCACCGCACGAAATCGAAGAGGCGGGTGCGGACGACCGTTGCCGGAAAAGACGCCCCGGCGCGACGGAGCCGCGCACGGGGCGGTCCCGGACGGCCATGGGAGCCTCCGCACCCGCCCGAGGCCGGTACCATACCGAAAGACTACCCCGACGTCACACGCGAATGTCGGTCCGCCAATCGTCTTCGTGTTGACCACACGCCACAGAGGATCGCCGCGCGGGGGCCGGCCATGGACAGGTCCCTGGTCCGGACCTTACCTTCCCGCGGTCGCCGGCTCCCACCGGGCGGCCCGTCGCCCCGCGCGGGTCGCGGCCGCACAGTTCGATGGCTCCCGCACTCGGACCGGTGAGGACTCGTGGGTTTCTATCTGCGCAAGGCGTTCAAGCTCGGGCCACTGCGCCTGAACCTCTCCCAGTACGGTATCGGCGTGAGCGGCGGCGTCACCGGCGCTCGCGTCGGACTCATGCCCGGCGGTCGCGTCTACACGCACGCCGGTCGCTACGGCCTGTACCATCGCCGCGTCTGGGGACGGGTGGGCGGTCGATCCGAGGGCGACGGGGGCGGTGCCACCGGGGCCCCGGCCCCGCCGCGTGTCCTGCGGGTCGACACGGGCGTGACCTACGGCCGCGACGACACGTCGACACCGGACACCGTCGACCTGCCTCTCGACACCGATGGCCTCGACAGCGGAGGCATCTCGGCTCCGATCACGCTCACCCTGCTGCTCGCCGCGGGCGCGGTCCTGGCCACGGTGACCGAGGGGACGCCCGTGTTGCTCGCGGTGGTCTGCGGTGCGGCGGCTCTCGGCGGCGTCGTGTGGACCGTCCGCCGCATCTCGCATCGAGAGCGTCTGAACGACTGGCTCGACGTGCTCGAGCCCCTGGGCGACCGGCCCGCCCGTGAGTGGCCGCAGCAGCGCACGCAGATCGAACGGTTGGACGTCGATCGCCCCCTGCCCGCGGACGAGCGCCGCGAGCTCGCCCGCCGGGCCCACCTCGACCTGAGCCTCGCCGCCGTCCTCGACGGGCAGGTGACCGATCAGGAACTGGCGCGGCTCGACGGTGTGTCGCAGCTCCTCGACCTCGATCCGGCCGAGGTCCGGACCCACCGCGTGCACGCCTACCGCGCCGTCCACCTCGAGGCCGTCGCCGACCGCGAGCTCGACCACGACGAAGAAGAGACCCTCGCCCACGTGCGCGAGCGCCTGGCCCTCGAACCCGACGACCTGGCCGACGAGAACGCCCTCGCCGATCGCCTGCGGCGTCTGCGCGACCTGCGAGAGGGCGATCCACCCGTCGTGGAGCCCGATCCCACCGAGCAGCGGTATCTCCGGCGCGGCGAGGTCTGCCACCTGCGGGCCCCGGCCCGGCTCCTGCGCGAGCGCGTGCTCGAACGTTTCCAGCGCGACCGTCAGAAGCACGTGGTCCGCGGCCTGTCGCTGTACCGCGAAGGGACCCTGCTGATCACCGACCGGCGCCTCCTCCTGCTCGGCGATCGGCGGACCGAGATCCCGCTGCGCGCGGTGGTCGACTGCGAGGTCGATCTCGACCGGGCCCTGATCACGATCCGCCGCAGCGACCGGGTCCGTCCGATCTTCCTCACCACTCCGGACGCCGAGGTCGCGGGCGCGCTGATCGCCCGCCTGGCCGAGCTCTGATCGGGCTCAAGTCGCACCCACCACCGGCCGAAGCACGGATCGAACGATCGATCTCCGTCCGAAAGGCCTCGCCGTGCGGCTCCCACGTGCGATGCGTGCACTGTTCGTCGGCTCCGCCGTGGTCGGGTCTGCCCCTCCACGTCGGCGAGGTCACTCCGGACCGGACTCGGCTCCTGGCACCGCACCGTGTTCCACCCCACGGCTCACCTGCGCGTCGACCACACGACCGAACGAACGAGTTCTGCGCCGAACCTGCGTGCTGGATCGAGCGGCGCCGGTGGACGGCATCGTGGATCCCGGACCCCTTCGTGACCTGGACCGCTCATGGACCGCAGCTCGCGCACACCCATCACGCTGAGGACCCGCCTCGTCACCACCATGGTGGCCATCTCGCTGATGGCGGCCGGCGTAGCCGCGTGGTTCCAGGCGACGCACCTCCAGCAGGACCTCGAGCGCTTCGAGACCGGGCGCGGACGTGCCGTCCTGGGGGCCCTCCAGGTCGAGGTGAACTCGGGACTCACCACGACCCGTCTGCGACGCGTCGTGCTCGCCCACGCGGCCGAGCGCGACGTCGACGCGATCATGGTGCTGCGCGGAGATCCGCTCCGGGTCGAGATCGCCTCGCGCCCTCGCTGGGAGGGTTCCGCCCTTCCCGACCTGGTCCCGACGACGGTGGCCGAAGCCCACGCCGAGGGCCGGCCCCATCGCTGGTCCGACGACACCACGGTGGCCCTCTACGAACCCACCGTGCTCGTCGGAGCACGATCCGCCCGGGACGGCTCGGAACCTGCGGGGATCCTCGTCGTCTTCGACACCCGCGAGATCCGCGCCGCGGTCCGGCACGAGGCGTTGATCGGGGCCGGTGTGGCCTTCCTCACCATCATGGCCCTGACCGGCTGTGTGATCCTCCTGCTGCAGTCGCGGCTGTGGAACCGGCTCACACGCATGACCCGGCAACTCGATTCGATCGAGCGCGGGGAGAGCAGCGCGCGGATCGACGTTTCGATGGACGACGAGGTGGGCCGCCTGGGCCACGCCGTGAACGATCTCCTGGATCGCGTGGAGACCGAACGGACCCGTTGGCGCTCGGTGATCGAGACGGCGGCCGAGGCCATCATCATCATCGATTCCATGGGAAGTATCCGGACCTTCAACCCGGCAGCCGAGCGCATGTTCGGTTACGAAGCCGCCGACATGATCGGGCGCAACGTGTCGACGTTGATGCCCAGCCCCCACGCCGAACAGCACGACGATCACATCGATCGCTACCTGCAGACCGGCAACCCCAACGTCGTCGGCCACGGGCGCGAAATGGTGGCCCTGCGGCGCAACGGCGAGGTCTTCCCGATCCACATCGCCGTGTCGCGCATGTCGATCGACGGGGACGTCTACTTCACCGGATTGATCCGCGACATCAGCGGTCAGAAGCGCATCGAACACGAACTGCGCGCCCAGGCCGAGGCGCTCGAAGCCGCCAATGCCCGCGCCCTCGAGGCGACCGCGGCCAAGAGTGCCTTCCTGGCCAACATGAGCCACGAGATCCGCACTCCCATGACCGCCATCCTGGGCTACGTGGATCTGTTGAGCGACGAAGCCCCCACCGAGGAGCAGCGCGACGAGTACCTCGACACCGTACGCGCCAACGGTCAGCACCTGCTGCGCCTGATCAACGACATCCTCGATCTCTCGAAGGTCGAGGCCGATCGGATCGAGGTCGAGCGTCTCGAGGTGTCGCTTTCGGGTCTGATCCTCGAGGCGCAGAAGCTGGTCGCCCCGCGCGCCCTCGAGAAGGGGCTGGGGCTCGAATTCGTGGCCAAGGGGGAACTCCCGCGGACGATTCGCACCGACCCCGTGCGACTCCGCCAGATCCTGGTGAACCTGGTCGGCAACGCGATCAAGTTCACCGAGAGCGGTGGGATCGAAGTGTACGTGCGGGCCGGCCACCGCAGTGGCCAGCCGGTACTGCACTTCGCGGTCCACGACACCGGCATCGGCATGACCGACGACGAGATCGGTCGTCTGTTCCGTCCCTTCACCCAGGGTGATGCCTCCACGACCCGCCGCTTCGGGGGAACAGGCCTGGGCCTGACCATCTCCCGGCGACTGGCCCAACTGCTCGGTGGAGACATCGAGGTCGAGAGCAGCCCGGGCCTGGGCAGCGTGTTCACCGTGAGCATCGATCCCGGGGTGATGCCCGGAGACGACACGATCCGAGAGCTGGGAGCGAGCGCGCGCGACACCGGATCCGCCGACGACGGTGCCGGCGAGCAACTCGTGGGACGTGTCCTGGTGGCCGAGGACAACGCCGTAAACCAGAAGCTCGTGCGCAGGATCCTGGAGAAGCGGGGCCTCGAGGTGGAGGTGGCCGACGACGGAGCGGCGGCCGTCCGCCGGGCCCTGGACGCCCGCGACGAGCAGCGGATCCACGACCTGGTACTCATGGACATGCTCATGCCCGTGGTCGACGGTTACGAGGCCACGCGCATGCTGCGCGAGGAGGGCTATCCCTCGCCGATCGTCGCGCTGACCGCCAACGCCATGGCCGGAGACCGTGACCGGTGTCTGGCCGCCGGCTGCGACGACTTCCTCGCGAAGCCCATCGAGCGCGACGAACTGTCCCGCGTGCTCCACCACGTCTTCTCGGCGGCCACGCCGGTCTGACCCCGACGGCATCCGTCCGGTCGTCAGCGACGAATGCCTCCTCGACCGGTGTTTCCCCGAGCCCGCCGAGGATTCCATGCGAAGCTTCCTGATCGTGACCGCCGCCGTCTTCACCGTGGGCGTGTCGGTCTTCGCCCTGACCTACCGCAACACCGTGGGGGGCGAGGTCCAGGCGGCCGAGCCGACGGACGGCCCCGAGGCCACGTCGTTCTACGAATTGCAGACCCGCACCCTCGAGGGCGAAGCCGTCTCGCTGGCGGACTACCGGGGAGCGGTGTCACTCGTGGTCAACGTGGCCAGCAAGTGCGGCCTGACTCCCCAGTACGAAGGTCTCGAAGCCCTGCACCGGGAGTTCTCCGAACGCGGCTTCGTGGTGCTGGGCTTCCCGAGCAACGACTTCATGAACCAGGAGCCGGGCACACCGGAGCAGATCCGCGCCTTCTGCTCGGAGACCTACGGGGTGAGCTTCCCCATGTTCGAGAAGGTCCACGTGAAGGGCGACGCGCAGGGAATGGTGTATCGCCACCTCACGCGCGACCTCGAGGAGCCGACCTGGAACTTCACCAAGTACCTGGTCGATCGCGAGGGCCGGGTGCTCTACCGCTTCCCGCCCCGCACCGCTCCCGACGATCCCGACCTGCGAGCCCGGATCGAGGCCGCCCTGGCCGGCTGATGCCATCCGAACACCGGTCGCCGGACGTCGTCACCTGCGTTAAGGTGGCGACGTCTTCGTACGGGAGCCGGTGGTGCGCATCCTGATCCAGAACAGCGTGTTCTACCCGAACGTGATCGGCGGCGCCGAGCAGTCGAGCTGGATGCTCGGCCTGCGCTTGAGCGCGCGCGGGCATCGCGTGGACGCCGTGGCCACCACCGGTCGCCGGCGTGGCACGCGCGACCAGTTGTACGAGCGCGAACTCGAGGGGCTGAACGGCCGAGTGTACGAGGCCGCCTCGCACGGTTTCGTCGACCTGATCGACACCGGAGGTGGTTCCCCCGGAATCGGGCGCAAGGTGGCCCATCACGTGGCGAACCTGCGCTCGGGCCGGTGGCGCCATTTGCTCGACGACCTGTTCGTCCGGCTGCAGCCGGACGTGGTGCACACGAACACCATCGTCGGCATGACCGGCGTCGTGTGGGACGCAGCGCATGCCGCAGGGGTACCGGTGGTCCACACGCTACGCGACTACCACCTGCTGTGCCCGCGCACCACCCTGCTCCGGCGCAGCGGCGTCGAGTGCGTCGACGCGCCATGGCCGTGCCGCGTGTACCGCCACTTCAAACGGGGATCGACGGCGCACGTCGACGTGGTGACCGCCCCGTCGCGCTTCGTCCTGCAACGGCACCTGGACCACGAACAGTTCCCCGACGCCCGGGCCGAGGTCGTGCCCAACGCCGGACCTCCCCGCGTCGAGCCGCGCCCCCAACGGCCCTCCGACACCACGGTCACCGGCCTCTACCTCGGCCAGCTCGACGAGCACAAGGGAGTGCGCGTGTTGCTCGACGCGCTCACCGATTGGTTCGAGGACCGCAGCCGCCCCGAGCTGCACTTCCGCTTCGCCGGGGACGGCCCCTTGGCCTCGGAGGTCCGGTCGTTCTGTGGACGGTGGCCCCACCACGCACACTTCGACGGCTTCGTCGAGGAGGACGCCAAGAACCACCTGCTGCGCGAGGTCGATTTCCTGGTGGTTCCTTCGATCTGGAACGACAACTTCCCGCGCGTGATGATCGACGCCTTCCGCTACGGTCACCCGGTGATCGGCGCGCGCCGCGGTGGGATTCCCGAGGTCGTCGAGCACGAATCGAACGGACTGCTGGTCGAGCCGACCGTCGGCGAACTGCGCGACGCGATGCGCCGGCTCGTCGATCGGCCCGACGAGCGGGAACGGCTCGGTGCCCGTGCCCACGAGGACGCGAAGAAGTACGAACTCGAAGCCCAGGTCGACCGCTTCGAGGAGATCTACACCGAGCTCACCGGAGCCCGGCGCTCATGAGCCACTACGCTCTGGTGGGCCCACTCCCACCCTACCGCGGGGGGATCGCGCACTTCACGCTCCGCACCTGGCAGACCCTTCTCGAGCGCGGGCACGACGTGACGCCGGTCACCTTCACCCGGCAGTACCCCGGCCCACTGTTCCCGGGCACGTCGCAGTACGAGGACCTCCCCTCGCCCACCCCGACTCCCGTGCACCGATGGATCGACTCGACCGGACCATGGAGCTGGTGGTCCACCGGCCGGCGCCTGCACCGCCTCGCCCCGGACGCCCTCGTGTTCAACTACTGGATGCCTTTCTTCGCCCCGTCCTACGGCACCGTCCTGCGCACGGCGGGCCGACCGGCGATCGGACTGATCCACAACGCCATTCCCCACGAGCGCCGCCCCGGGGACCGTCCCCTGGGATCGTGGTTCCTGCGTGCCTGCGCGGGCTGCGTCGTACTCAGCGCCGAGGTCGAACGTGACCTGCGTACCCTCGGCGTCGAGGCCCCGATCCGGCGGATCGAACATCCGATCTACGACCACTTCGGCGAGGTCCTGCCCCGCGACGAGGCGCGACGGCGCCTGGGTCTCGACCCCGACCGGCCGCTGCTGCTGTTCTTCGGCTACGTCCGCGCCTACAAGGGGCTGGACCTGCTGATCGAGGCGCTCGACCGGCTCGGCGACCGGCACCCGACCGTCCAGCTCGTCGTGGCCGGCGAGTTCTACGAGGACGAGCAGGCGTACCGGCGGGAGATCGCGCGGCGGGGTCTGGACACGCGCGTGCACCTTCGCGCGGGCTATGTCCCCGACGACGACGTCTCCCTGCTCTTCTCGGCCTGCGACGCCGTGGTCCAGCCCTACCGCACCGCCACCCAGTCGGGCGTGGCCCAGATCGCCTACCACTTCGGCCGCCCCATGGTGATCACCGACGTGGGCGGGCTGGCCGAGATCGTGCCCCACGAGCTGGCCGGCCTGGTCGTCCCACCGGGTGACGCCGAGGCCCTGGCCGCGGCCGTCGATCGCATCTTCGAACCGGGTGTTCTCGAGCGCCTCGAACGTGGTGTCGCCGACCGCCGCGCGCTGTTCTCGTGGGAACGGCTGGCCGAAGCGATCGAGGATCTCGCGATCCCCCGCTGAAGAGTCGCTCAGGTTCCGGGCAGTCGTTTCCGACATGCCGGACGAGAGTCGACCGCGGTCGAAGGGGTCGGGACCACCTCCGTTCCGCTCTCCGGAACGATCACGTGGGGCACGTCGACCATTTCGTGGTGAGTGTGCACCAGGCCGTTCCCCGTGACGGCCTCCGAGAGCCCGTGATGGCTCCGGGTGGCGTGGTCTGGTCCCGGTCTTGCGTATCGAGGGCGCGTCGCGGACATCGGATCCGGGAGCAGGATCCGGCCGCACTCCCTCAGAAGCTGCCGTGGAGAGTGTTTCCATGCCCACCGCTGCGAAGAAGACCGCCTCGCGCAAGACCTCGTCACGCCGGTCGGCGCCGGGCACGGCGAAACCGACGACGGCATCGGGCTCGCCGAAGGCGAAGTCTTCGGCCGACCCTCCGGTCGAGAACGGTCTGGTCTGGACCGGATCGCTGGACCTCACGCGGGCCGCGGAATTGACCGCTGCGCTGCGGAAGGCCCTCGCCGACAGCGACTCGGTGAGCCTCACCCTGCGTGAGGTCGACAGCGCCGACCTGTCGTTCGTGCAGATCCTCCTCGCCGCCACTCACACCGCCAAGGAGGCGGGCAAGTCGCTGCGACTGATCGACGAGAGCGACTCGATCGAGGCGCTCTGCCAGGAGGTCGGCTTCGGCACCATCTACCAGCGGCTCGTCAGCCAGGAACCGGAGGTCATCGCGTGAGCGTCAATCCCACCGACTTCGCCGCGACCTATCGACTCGAGGCCGAGGAACTGCTGAGCGAACTCGAAGAGACCCTGCTCGAGCTCGAGGAATCGCCCGACGACGAAGAACTCGTGGCCCGGACCTTCCGGGCGCTGCACACGATCAAGGGCTCGGGCGCGATGAACGGCTTCGACACCATCGCCGAGTTCACGCACGACATCGAGACCATGTTCGACAAGGTGCGCGAGGGTGAGCTGAGCATCGATCGCGAGATCGTCGACCTCGGGCTCCGAGCGAAGGACCACATCCGGGGCCTGCTGAACGACGACGCAGAGGTGAGTGCCGGCGCGCCGATCCTCGTGCGCGTGAAGCAGATCATGGGCGGTGACGCCGGCGATGCCGACGCTCCGAAGACACAGGCAGCATCCCGGAAGAAGGAACCGGTCACCTATCGTGTCCGTTTCAAGCCCGCGCGGGGAATCTTCGCCAACGGCACGAACATCGTTCCGCTGCTGCGCGAACTGCGCGGCCTGGGCGACTGTCTGGTCTTCGGATACGACGACGAGATCCACACCCTCGAGGACTTCGACCCCGAGCAGTGCTACGTGTGGTGGGACGTCCTGCTGACCACCGACAAGGGCACCGATGCGATCCACGACGTGTTCATGTTCGTCGACGACCGTGCCGAGATCGACATCTCCGTGGTCGACCAGCCCGACGACGGCGACATCGACGAACGGAAGCTCGGCCACATCCTCGTCGAGCGCGGCGACATCACCGGCGCGCAGATGGACGAGGCCGTCACGGCGCAGAAGCGTTTCGGCGAGATCCTGACCGAGAGCGGTGTGGTCAGCGACACCACCATCGAATCGGCCCTGGCCGAGCAGCAGATCGTGCGCGAGAAGCGCCGCCAACGCAGCGACGAGAACCAGAGCATCCGTGTGCCCGTCGACAAACTCACGCTGCTCGTGAACCTGGTCGGCGAGCTGGTCACCGCACAGGCACGCCTGAACCAGATCGCCTCGGGGTCGCGTGAACCCGCTCTGCTCGGGATCACCGAGGAGATGGAGCGGCTGGTGGCCGACCTGCGCGACAATGCGCTCAGCATCCGCATGCTACCAATCGGCACCACCTTCAGCCGCTTCCGCCGCGTTGTGCGCGACCTGTCGGCAGACCTGGGCAAGGAAATCGAACTGCAGACCACCGGGGCCGAGGTCGAGCTCGACAAGACCATGATCGAGCGCCTGGCCGACCCGCTGGTACACCTGATCCGCAACTCGGTCGATCACGGGGTCGAGACCCCCGAGGCACGCGAAGCCTCCGGCAAGTCCCGCCACGGTGTGATCCACCTCTCGGCCGAGCACTCCGAGGCGCACGTCGTGGTCACCATCCGCGACGACGGCGCAGGCATGGATCCCGAGAAGATCCGCGCGAAGGCCGTGAAGAACGGGCTGATCAGCGCCGATGACCCGATCCAGCCACCGGAGATCTACAAGCTCGTCTTCGAGGCAGGTTTCTCCACCGCCCAATCGCTCACCAGCGTCAGCGGACGCGGCGTGGGCATGGACGTGGTGAAGCGGTCCGTGGAGGGCCTGCGGGGTTCGGTGTCGGTGGACAGCGAACTCGGCAAGGGCACCACCGTGACCCTGAAACTCCCGCTCACGTTGGCCATCATCGAGGGTCTGCTCGTGCGCGTGGAGGACGAACGCTACGTGATCCCGCTGAGTCTGGTCGACGAATGCACCGACCTCACGCAGGACGACCTCCAGCGTGCCCACGGTCGAGAGGTCGTCGAGATGCGAGGGCATCTGGTGCCCTACACCTCGTTGCGGAAGTTCTTCCACGACGGCCGGCCGGCGCCCGCGGTCCAACAGCTGGTGATCACCCATTCCGACGGCCAGGGCTTCGGCCTGGTCGTCGACGAGGTCGAGGGACAGATCCAGGCAGTGATCAAGAATCTCGGCCGCATGTACGAGCACATCGAGGGCTTCAGCGGAGCCACGATCCTGGGCGACGGGACCGTGGCGCTGATCCTCGACGTGCAGGCATTGAGCCGTGGGGCTCAACGCGAGGAACTCATGGCCGTCGGTCAGTCCTCGTGACAGTCGGTGAGATTTCCGGGACGCCGCCGCGGCGACGCCCCCAAACCCGGGAAAGGAAGATCATTGTGATCAAGAACGTGAAGATCGGGGCGAAGCTCGGTGCGGGCTTCGGGCTCTTGATCGCCCTGACCGTCGTGCTGGGCGTGATCGCCATCTCGAGCATGAACAACATCAAGGAGAAGTCCAACTGGCTGGCGGAGGAATACGTTCCGGAGGTCCGGATCGCCAACGACCTCGAGCGCAGCAGCCTGTTGACCATGTACGCCATGCGCGGCTACGGACTGACCGCCAACGAGGCCTACTTCGACGACGCCACGGACGCGCTCGTCGAGGTCAGCGGGGCCATGGACCGTGCCGGAGAACTGGCCGACGACTCGACCCAGCTCACGCTGCTCGAGAGCGCCATTGGCGATGTGCGCGAGGCGGTCACCACCTACGACGGCCTGAAGAAGGACACCGCCGACCGCAACGGCGAGCTCGAGGCGGCTCGTTCTCTCCTGGACGAGGCCGCAGCCGACTACATGGAAGCCACCGAGGCCCTGCTCGCCATACAGACCCAGCGCCTGAAGTCGGAGATCGTCGCTGGCGATCCGCCCGCGAAGGTCGACGAGCGCCGTCGCAAGGTCGAGCTGCTGAACGACGTCATCGACGTGGGGAATGCCACACGGATCGCCGCCTGGAAGGCCCAGGCCAACCGCGACCCGGACGAGCTGCGCGAGGCCTACGAACACTTCCAGAAGATGGACACGATCTTCGCCGACCTACGAGAGATCACCCGTCTCGATGCCGACATTGCCAAGATCGACGCGACCGAGAGCGCCGCTGGCCAGTACCAGGAGGGCATGCGGGAGCTGGAGACGGCCTGGGTCGGCCTGAACGAGCTGGGCAAGCAGCGCGACGTGGCGGGGGGCGAGGTCCTCGAGAAGGCCCAGGCCATTGCTTCGAAGGGGATCGAGGAGACCGAGAGAATTGCTCAGGAGGCCCAGGCCGCCTTGCAGCAGGCCTCCGTCGTGCTGATCACCGGCCTGTCGATCTGCGCCGTCATCGGCATCGTCTTCGCCATCTTCATCACGCGCACCATCACCGGCCCGCTGGGCAAGGGTGTGGCCTTCGCGCGCGAGCTGGCCAACGGTGACCTGACGCAGAACATCGACATCGAGCAGAAGGACGAGGTCGGTCTGCTGGCCAACGCTCTCAACAGCATGGTCGAGCAGCTGCGCAAGGTCGTCGGCGACGTCAAGTCGAACGCAGACAACGTTTCGACCGGCTCCGAGGAGCTCAGCACGGCCTCGCAGAAGGTGTCGCAGGGCTCGGCCCAGCAGGCATCTTCGATCGAAGAGGTCAGCTCGAGCATGGAGGAGATGGCCAGCAACATCCGTCAGAACGCCGAGAACGCGTCGCAGACGGAAAAGATCGCCACCCAGGCCAGTCAGATGGCCACCGAGGGCGGTCAGGCCGTCGACAAGACCGTCGCCGCCATGAACCAGATCGCCGAGCGCATCAACATCGTGGGCGAGATCGCCGGTCAGACCAACCTGCTGGCCCTGAACGCCGCGATCGAGGCCGCCCGGGCCGGCGAGCACGGCAAGGGCTTCGCCGTGGTCGCAAGCGAGGTACGCAAGCTGGCCGAGCGCAGCCAGAAGGCCGCGGCCGAGATCAGCGAGCTGTCGACGAGCAGCGTCGAGGTCGCCACGCAGGCTGGCGAGATGCTCGGCAAGATCGTGCCCGACATCCAGAAGACCGCCGACCTGGTCCAGGAGATCAGCGCGGCCAGCAGCGAGCAGAACGCCGGCGCCGACCAGATCAACCTGGCGATCCAGCAGCTCGACGAAGTGATCCAACAGAACGCCTCGGCGAGCGAAGAGATGGCCGCCACGAGCGAGGAGCTCGCCGGCCAGGCCGACAGCCTGCAGCAGGGCGTGGCCTTCTTCCGCGTCGACGAGAGTCACCGCGTGGTGCGTGCAGCGCGTCCGACCGCGAAGCCGGTCGTGGCCTCCGCGCCGAAGCCGACCTCGAAGCCGGCGTCGAAGCCCGCACCGAGTCCGCAACCGAAGGCCGAGGCCGAGAAGGTCGAAGACGCCGTGGTCGGCGTGGCGCTGGACATGGGTGCCGATGACGACGACGACGGCTTCGAGACCTACTGATGGCGTCCCGAGGATCCGTTCAGGAGGACCAGACAGTGAGCTTGGAAACCACCAGTGCCACTTCGCAGTACCTGACTTTCCGCCTCGGCGACGAGATCTTCGCCCTGGAGATCTTCAAGGTCCGCGAAGTGCTCGAGTACCGCTCGGTGACCCGCGTGCCGCGCACACCACCCTTCATGCGAGGGGTCATCAACCTGCGCGGTGCCGTGGTCCCGGTGGTCGACCTTCACATGAAGTTCGGCACCGGCGAGACCGAGAAGACCCCGGACACGTGCATCGTGATCGCCGAGGTCGACTTCGACGGTGAGAAGATGTACCTGGGGGCCCTGGCCGACTCGGTCGAAGAGGTGTTCGACATGGACGCCTCGCAGATCGAGCCGCCGCCCCGCATGGGCACGCACCTGAACGTCGACTTCATCAAGGGCATGGGCAAGAAGGACGAGGAATTCGTCATCATCCTCGACGTCGATCGCGTGTTCTCCAACGACGAAATGGCCAGCGTGCTGGAGAACAGCCTTCGCGTTTCGGACCACGAGGCCGAGGCGGCGACCGGTGAGCCCCAGAAGCGCAACGCCGACTGAGCCCGAACGGGCGGCCCAGCCCCCGCTGGGCCGGAGGGAGTTCGACCGGATCTCGAGATTCGTCCGCGACGAACTCGGGATCCAGCTCCCTCCCGGAAAACACACCATGGTCGAGGCGCGGCTGCGGAAGCGGCTGCGCCAACTCGGCTTGTCCGACTTCCGGACCTACGTCGACCGGGTTCTCGACCCCGACGGCGACCCGGCAGAACGACAGAACTTCCTCGACCACATCACCACGAACAAGACCGATCTCTTCCGCGAGCCCGACCACTTCGACCACCTGGCCGACGTGGCCCTTCCCGCGCTGCTGACCGGCCGCCACCGTCCGCGGTTGGACGTGTGGTGCGCGGCCTCGAGTAGCGGCGAAGAGCCCTACACCATCGCCATGACCCTGATGGACGCGAAGCGGCGGCAGAACGACTTCGACTTCCGGGTCCTGGCCAGCGACATCTCGCGGCGCGTGCTCGAGAAGGCAGTGCAGGCGGTCTACCCGGCCGGCCACGCCGAGGCCGTTCCCGCCGAGTATCGCTCCCGCTATCTGCTGCGATCGCGTGACGGAACGCAGATCAAGATGGCCCGCTCCCTGCGACAGCGGGTGACCTTCGGGATGCTCAACCTGATGCAGCCCCCGTACAGGGTCCCCGACGATCTCGATGTGATCTTCTGCCGCAACGTACTGATCTACTTCGACCGCCCCACGCAGATCCGTGTCGTCGAGGCCCTCGTCGATCGACTGCGTCCCGGCGGCTACCTGTACCTCGGACACTCGGAGTCGGCCCAGGGCGCCGGTCCTCGCGTCGACCGCGTCGGCGCTGCCGTCTACCGCCGCAAACGGAACGTGGAAGGGGATGGAGCATGAAGAGGAATCCGATCCGCGTGCTGATCGTCGACGACAGCGCCATGGTGCGCCAGACGCTGCAGGCCGTGCTCGAGGACGCGCCGGACATCCAGGTGATCGGCACCGCATCCGACCCCTTCGCCGCCGCCGGCGTGATGCGAAGCAAACGGCCCGACGTGATCACCCTGGACATCGAGATGCCGCGCATGGACGGTATCACCTTCCTCAAGAAGCTCATGAGTCAGCACCCCATTCCGGTGGTCGTGTGCTCGAGCCTCGCCGAGGACGGATCGAAGACCACGCTGCAGGCACTCGAGGCCGGTGCGGTCGAGATCATTCCCAAGCCGAAGATCGGAACCCGCCAGTTCCTGGAAGAGTCGAAGGTACGGATCACCGATGCCGTGCGGGCCGCCGCGCAGGCCAAACTCCAGAAACTGTCGCGGCCCATGAAGGTCCAACCCAAGCTGACCGCCGACGCCATGCTCCCCGGCGTGACGAAGGCCATGGACGTGACCACCGACAAGGTGATCGTGATGGGTGCATCGACGGGGGGCACCGAGGCCGTACGCGCGGTGCTGCAGGCACTGCCCATGGACGTCCCGGGGATCGTGATCGTCCAGCACATGCCCGAGAACTTCACCCGCAGCTTCGCCGAGCGCCTCGACTCGATCTGCGCGGTCAACGTGAAGGAAGCGGCGAACGGCGACACCGTGCTGCGCGGACACGCACTGATCGCTCCGGGCAACTTCCACACGCTGCTCAAGCGCAGCGGAGCGCGGTACCACGTCGAGGTCCGCGAAGGCCCGCTCGTGAGCCGCCATCGCCCGAGTGTGGACGTCCTGTTCCGCTCGGCCGCCCGCTACGCCGGGCGCAACGCCCTCGGTGTGATCATGACCGGCATGGGCGATGACGGCGCCAAGGGCCTCAAGGAACTCCACGATCTGGGCGCGGTGACGATCGGCCAGGACGAGGAGAGCTGCGTGGTCTACGGCATGCCCAAGGAGGCTTACGAACGCGGCGCCGTGTCGATCCAGAAGTCCCTGGACCAGATCCCGGCCGAGATCGTACGCCAGGTGGCGAAGGTCGCCGTCTAGCCCCCCGACTCGCCGATCCGGTCGGACACTAGGCCCGATCCTGCAGGGCCGCGGCCCCCTGTTGCTGCGCGCAGTGCGCGCCGCAGTACATGGTGTCTCCGGCCTCGACACCGTGTCCGACGATCTTCACGCCGCAGTTCCCACAGGCCGGGGCCAGGTCGTGGATCGCGCACTCGAAGCAGTCGTAGCTACGCGTGTTGTTCTTCACCGTGATCTCGAGCGGCTTGTCGTACTCGTTGCCACACACGTGGCACTTGCGCGTGGTCATGGTCTCTCCTCTCGCGGGATCCGACGGTCGTTCCCGGCCGTCGCGGACGGATCCTGCGCCGGAGCGTTCCACACGCCGATGGGGCCGCCCCGGATCTTGCGGTCCGTGGGATCAGGGAGACGGTGCTCAGACGATGTCCGGAGTGCTCAGACCGTCGTTGCGGCCCGGTTCGTCCAGGAACTTCTCCAGGCGCTCGTCCTTGTCGAGGATGTGGTGGACGAAGCGTTGCCGCAGCGCCGAGATCCGGCCCACGTCCGGCGAGCTGACCGCCTCGCGCAACGAGTCGAGGATACTGGTCATCTCCTCGTGCTCGGCCACGTGCTCGGCGTGCTCGGGATAGGCGTGCAGACGCATCAGCAGGTCCTCGCTGAGGAAGTGCGCCTCGGACACGTCGCGAAGACGCTGCAGGAGCTCGTCGACGTGGTCGTCGCCCCGCCCGCTCTGGGCCGCGGCGATCAGGGCGTCGAGCAGTTCGATCTGCAGGCGATGTTCGGCGTCCACACTCTCGAGGTCCCGCTCGGTGCGGGGATTCGACCGCTCTTGCGTCATGACGACTCCAGGGGGTTGGGTCCGTCGCAGAACCTAGACGATCAGCGCCGGCTCGACCAGGCACGGGCGAAGGGATCGGGACAGTCGTCGATACCCGCGTCGGCACCGAGCATCGAGTCGGCCACCGTGAGCGTGAAGGTGGCGCGGCACTCGGCCGTCTCCTCGAACACCCAGTCACGCGGTGCGGCGCTCGGTGCCAGCCGGAAGACCACCGAGTCGGCGTCGGCCGTCGCGAGGCTCAGGCAGCCCATGAGATCGCGGGGGTCGGGGTAGCTGTCGGGGAACTCGCCCTCGAAGGAGCCGAGCACGACCGCGCTGTCGGAGGGAACCGTGAACAGCGTGTCGGTCACCGCGAAGGGCGTCCGCGCGCGCAGGTCCTGCGCGGTGTCGTTGCGAAGGACGAAGGTCCCCACTCCGCGGCACCCGTCGTCGGCGGTGTCGCACCCCGCGAGCGACCCGACCACGAGCAGAATGCCGATCGTCCAGCGCACGGCCCGTGCTCAGTCGCCGACGCCGTGATACCCACGGCGGTGGTACACGAGCACGGGCACGACCTCGTCGGTGTGCGCCTCGACGACCCGTCCGACCACGATCGTGTGGTCGCCTTCGTCGATCGTGTCGTGCACGTCGCACTGCAGGCTCGACGCCGCACCGGCGACGACCGGCGGGCGATCGCCCTGCTCGGCCCCGAAGCCGTCGAGACCCGGTCCAGGATCGCGGCCGGAGCGCGCGAAGTGGTTCGACACCTCGTCCTGGCCGGAGGCGAGGATCGACACCGAGAAGCGGCCGTCGTCACGGATCAGCGCCGGCAGCCGGTTGCTGCCCGACAGACACACCATGACCAGCGGAGGATCGAGCGAAACCGAGTTGAAGGCCGACACGGTCAGCCCGTAGGAATTCCCGTCGGGGGCGTTGGCCGCGACGATGCTCACACCCGAGGCCCAGCTGGCCAGGGCGTCCTTGAAGTCCTGTTCGAGATTCACGTGCTCTTCGTCCGGAAGGGGTGGTCGGGGACCGGGCGGGCGCCGGCCGTGGATCACTGCCCACGGGGGCAAGGTAGGGCCCGCCGGCCACGATCGCGACCGTCCGGATCAGTCGGGCGGAGGATCCAGGCCCAGCCACTCGCGGGCGGCCGTCATCGTCGCGAAGACCTTCGCTTCGAGCAGGCCGGACTCCGTGAACAGCTGCTGCAGCAGAAGGGCCAGGCCGGTGGCCCGCGGGTGGTCCATGACGAAGGCCCATCGCTTGCCGGCGTACACGTCCTGGCGGCTCGCGATGTAGGCGGCAAGGGCCCGGAGATCGGTCGGCGTGACCTGCGGATCGGTCACGCGCTGCGCGTCGGTGAGGATCACGCGGCAGGCCGCGAAGTCCGGATGCTCTGCCTCACGGCGACGCACGCCGAGCAGGTCGTCGGGAGCGATGGTTCCCTCACCGGTCTCGAGGACCAGTCCGGGTTCGATTCGGATCTCGAAGACGAGTGGCATCGCGACACCCCAGGGTCGAAGGGGGTGGCACGGGAGCGGAAGCACCGTAGCGCCCCCGGCCCGACCGGACAACCCCCTTCACTGGCACGCTGCGTCTCAGGCGGAAGCCGTCGAAGCGTCCTCGTCCGCCACCGAGTCCGAGGCGATCACCGCCTGCATCTCCTCGGGCGAGAACACCCGATTCACGTCGAGGATGATGACGAAGTCGTCGCCCTTCTTGCCCATGCCCTTGATGAAGTCCACGTCGAGGTGCGTGCCCATGCGAGGGGCCGGCTCGACGTCGGCGTCGCTCATGGCGAAGACCTCTTCCACCGAGTCGGCCAGGGCACCGAGGTGCATGGTCTCGCCGTCGAACTCGAGCTCGGTGATCACGATGCAGGTGTCGACGGTCTTCTCGGTGCGTCCGGTCCCGAACTTCATGTGCAGGTCGACGACCGGCACCACGGCACCGCGCAGATTGATCACACCCTCCATGAAGGGTGGCGTACGCGGGACCCGGGTCACCGGGCGGTACTCGAGGACCTCGCGGACCTCGAAGATCCCCAGGGCGAAGATCTCGTCGCCCAGCCGGAAGGTCAGGTACTGCGACGTGTCGTCGGCCTGCGTGCGAGGATCGATCGTCTGCTGCGTACTCATCTTCATCCCTCCCGCTCAGTGTCCCGTGTCGACACGGAAGAAGCCGACGTTCTGCTGGAGCTGATCGGCCTGGCCGGCCAGCTCCTCGCTCGTGGCGGCCATCTCTTCACTGGCCGAGGCGTTCTGCTGGATCACGTCGTCGAGCTGCTGGATCGCCATGTTGATCTGCTCGGCGCCGGAGTTCTGCTCGCGACTGGCCGCGCTGATCTCCTGGACCAGGTCGGCCGTCTTCTGGATGTCGGGAACGATCTGCTGCAGGTATTCGCCGGCCCGGGTGGCGACCTCGACGCTGTTCGTCGAAAGCTCGCTGATCTCGGCCGCCGACTTCTGGCTGCGCTCGGCGAGCTTGCGCACCTCGCTCGCGACCACGGCGAAGCCCTTGCCGTGCTCGCCGGCACGGGCGGCCTCGATCGCGGCGTTCAGGGCCAGCAGGTTGGTCTGCCCGGCGATCTCGCCCACGATCCCGATGCGCTCGGCGATCTGGTTCATGGCCGCGACCGTCTCTTCGACCGCCTGCCCGCCGTCGGTGGCCATCTGGCTGGCCTTGGTGGCGATCTGCTCGGTCTGCGCGGCGTTCTCGGTGTTCTGGCGGATGTTGCCCGCCATCTCCTCCATGCTCGAGCTGACCTCTTCCACGCTGGCCGCCTGCTCGGTCGAGCCCTTGCTGAGTTTGGTCGACGAGGTCGACAGTTCCTCGCTGCCAGTGGCCACGTTCGAAGCGGCGGAGCCGACGTCACCCACCACCGAGCGCAGACGTTCGACCATGTCGTTGAGTGACGCGGCCAGCCGACCGATCTCGTCCTTCTGGTGGATGTCCAGGTCGGCCGTGAGATCACCCTTCGCCATGCGTTGCGCGAACTCCACGCCGGCGAGCACGGGCCTGGTGATCATCCGGGTGATGACCCAACCCAGGGCCATGGCCAGCAGGGCCCCCACGGTCATGCCGACGATGCCCACGGTCTGTGCCCGGGAAGCCACCTGCTCGGCGTTCACCGTCTTCTCGGCGGCCTGTTCTTCGACCAGGTCCGTGAGTTCGTGCAACGTCTCGAAACTGTGTTCGCGACCCTGCTTCGAATCCACGACCAGCTTCAAGGTCATGGTCTCGTAGATCGACGCCACCCGATCGGCCTCGGCCCGCAACTCGTCGAAGTACTCGAAGACGTGCTGGGCGTGCACCATGAGTTCTTCGTGGGCTTCGTCGGCCGCTGCATCACGACCGGCGGCAAGGTTCGTCTTGATCGCCTCGATGGTCTCGTGGAACTCGTCGTGGTGGCCGGCGATCGCGGTGAGTGCGGCCTCGATCTCCGGGTTCTCGGTCTCGTAGGCAGCGCTCCAGCGCCCGAAGGCACAGGCCGTGGGGTCGCCGCCGCCCTCGAACCGGGTCCCGTCCTCCAACAGCCGCGCCACTGCGTCGGCCACCTTGTAGTGGTCGCCACGGAACTTCTGCAGGTCGCGTTGCAGTCCGGCGGGATCGAGGATGTCGGTTTCGAGCAGTTGCTGGTTCAGGGCCAGGGCTTCGTCGTTGATCTTCGCCCAATCGGCCATACGGCTCTGCAGTTCGGTCCAGAGCTGATTCTCGCGTGAGGTGTGCGGCAGCTCCTCGTATTGACGGATCTCACCACCGTACCGTACGCGAATGGCATCGATGCGGTCGTCGATCGCCTCGCGCTCGTCGTGCGAGAGCCACGGGCTGAGACTGGTGTTCAGCACCGCGACGAGATCGTTGAGCTCGGCCTCCATCATCGTGAGGCTCTCGGCCTTGGGCATCGAGACGTTCGCCACGTCGTCGAGCTCGCTGCTGACCGACCTCACCCCGTTCAATCCGACGATACCCACACCGACGGTGATCAGGGCGACCAGCAGGAAGCTGCCGATGAGTTTGACCGAGAGGGGGAGATTCTTCATGAGACCGGATCCTCGTCGTGGGCGGGCACGTGAACCCCGGCTCTGCACGGTGCGACCGCGCGCCGGGGGGAACAGGCGCGGATTCCAACTGCGATGACGCACTTCAAGAACCGGTCCACCTGCGGGCCGTCGGCACGGGGTTCGGGGGTTCCGGGTCCGCACTGCATGCGTCCGACGAGCACCAAGCTCTCAAGCTGTTGTGATGTCATGACTTGTAGCCGACGCACCAACCGAACCCCCGGCGTGTTCCGGAGGACGGGACGGATGGCTCCCGCCGCCGGACCGCGGAAGGCGCCTTCGTGCGTCCCATCGTCGCCCACGAGCGGCACGATTTCTTCCGGCATCCCGGAAGGATGGCGGTGGTGCGAACGGATCAGTCTCGGCCCCTCGCGGGTCCTCGGCTCCGAAGCTTTCCGAGAACGGTTCCGGACGGCGCGACACGACGCGGGGCTACTGGTGATCATGCATTATTTTCCTGGCCCAGATGCCCGGAACCGACGGCCTCTGGCCGTTTCGCCCGCCATCACGAATCCGCAGCCCCCGTTCGGAACGCCGGTGCCCTAGGCTGATCGACGACTTCACGTCTCCTTGCCCGATCGCGCCCGGACAACTTCCCCAGCGAGGCGAGCGTTCCCGTTCCACGGAGGAGGACCCCCGTGCGTCGCTTCGTCTCCTTGCTCGGTGTGGCCGTGTTGCTGATCGTCGCGGCCGACGCCCAGGCCAAGAATCCGATCCGTCGGGACTTCTTCTCGACCTACCCCGGTGCCGAGGGCTCGGCACTCGATGTCCTGCCGAGCAACTCCGCCCACTGCGGGGCATGCCACTACGACTTCAACGGCGGCGGTCCGCGCAACTGGTACGGCAGCCGCGTCGAGACCCTGCGCGCGCAGGGCCTGTCGAGCGCCGAGGCCTTCGTGGCGATCGAGACCGAGGATCCCGACACCGACGGCCACGACAACCTGACCGAGATCACCGACACGGTGAACTTCCCCAACACTCCGACCTTCCCGGGCCTGAGCAACGACGACCTGGCGTCGGTGGTGAACATCCCGCTGGCCGAGATCTCCCCCCACGTCACGCCGTCGGCGACCGTGGACGAGGATCCGCCCTTGGTGACGGTCACCTTCCCCAGCGGCGGCGAGACGCTCACTCCGAACAGCACCGTGGCCGTGACGTGGACCACCAGTGACGCCAGCGACATCGCGTCGGTGCTCGTGGAGCACTCCGACGACGGCGGCCTCACGTGGAAGGCCGCGAGCTTCGGGCTGTCGGACACCGGCAGCTACGACTGGTTCGTGCCGAGCCGCCCCGGCCCCGGCCAACTCGTCCGCGTGATCGCGACCGACAGCGCCGGCAACGAGGGATCCGGCGACAGCCCGTCGACCTTCACCATCGGCCCCGCGCCCGACGGCCGCGTGCCGACCACGCTGCGCGACGTCGACCTGCCGGGCACGCAGCCCTTCGAGGGCCCTGTGCTGGCCGACCCCGACGACAACTGCGCCACCTGCCACGGTAACTACGACACCGCCGTCGAACCGTGGGCCAACTGGCGCGGCAGCATGATGGCGCAATCGGCGCGCGATCCGTTGTTCCTGGCCTGCCTCGCCGTGGCCGAACAGGACGCGCCGGCCGTCGGCGACCTGTGCATCCGCTGCCACTCGCCCCGCGGCTGGCTGGCCGGCCGCTCCCTCGACACCTCGGGCGAGAGCCTCACCGCCGAGGACCGCCAGGGCATCTCGTGCGACTTCTGCCACAAGCTCGTCGACTGGAACTACGTCGATGGCGTCAGCCCGGCCGAGGACGCCGGGATCCTCGCCGACCTCGACGACGTGCCGACCCAGTACACCAGTGGGCAGTACGTCATGGCGCCGACCGCTCCGAAGCGCGGCCCCTACGCCGATGCCCTGGACACCGGCCACCCCGTCCTCGAGTCGAACTTCCACCGCTCGAGCGAGTTGTGCGGGACCTGCCACGACGTCAGCAACCCGGCCTTCAGCAAGGTCGGCGAGGACGACTACGCGCCGAACGAGTTCGACGCCGCGCATCCTACCATGGACCAGTCGCAGATGGGTCCGGTGGAGCGCACCTACAGCGAGTGGAAGGCGAGCGATTTCGCCGCCGGCGGGGTGGACCTTCCGCAGTACGGCGGCGTGGTCGAGACCTGCCAGGACTGCCACATGCGCGACGTGACCGGCGTGGGTGCGAACGATCCCGATGCGCCCGTGCGCACGGATCTTCCGCTGCACGACATGACCGGGGGCAACACCTTCGTGCAGGACATGATCGCCGACGCCTATCCGGACGAGGTCGACGTGGCCCAGCTCGAGGCTTCGAAGATCCGGGCGCAGGAGACCCTGGAGAAGGCGATCCAGCTCGACGTGACCGCGGCCGACGACGGCGTCGACGTCCGCATCACCAACGACACCGGCCACAAGCTGCCCACGGGCTATCCCGAGGGTCGCCGGATCTTCGTGCAGGTCGAGGGACGCGACGGTAACGGCGACGTGGTGTTCACGTCGGGCGCCTTCGACTTCACCTCGGGTGATCTGAC
>DATFKK010000116.1 GCA_035268685.1 Candidatus Krumholzibacteriia bacterium
CTGAAGCCGATGAACAGGGCCATGAACATGACACCGAGCGCGATGCCGGCGGTGAACACACTGGTACGTCCGTCGCGGCGCGGTGCGTCGCCCACGGTGACGGTGCGCAACTCGGGGGGTTGCGTGAGCGAACGAAGCTGCGCGGCGTCGAGCCCCAGCTGGCCCGCGCGTTCCTGCACGAGCAGGCCGGCGAATCGCGCACCGACCAGATCGGTCCAACGGCGTTCGCGACGCACCCGCAGCTCCCAGGTGCCGTCGTCGGCCTCCAGCAGCGCGGCGTCGATCGCCTCGACCGCGAGCAGCGAATCGACGTCGGTGGCGGAGCCCGGTTCGAAGTGCACACCCGAGAGGGTCACACCCTCGGCGGGCAGTACGGTGAGCCCACCGACCACCCGGACCGTGCGCGCGTCGTCGCCCAGCCCGGTGACGAACTCGCCGAAGGAACCGCCCGCACCGAACATCACCGCGAAGATCAGCGCGCCCACGATCAGGTCCCGCGCCTTGGCGAAGCGCAGGAACTCCCAGCGCGTCACGGCCCACACCCGCGCGTTCATTCGGCGGCCTCCCGTGGGTCGTCTTCGTCGAGCCCGGACCGTCCCACGGTGCGCAGGAAGATCTCGTGCAGGCGCTCGGCGGAACTGCTGACGTCGCGCACGCTCCATCGACCCGTCAGTGCATGCAGGACGGCACCGACCTCGACGTCTGGGTCGAGCCGCAGCGACCACGCGCCACCGCCCGTGGCCTCGGCCTGCTCGACGCCGGCCACGGACTCCAGTTCATGCGCATCGACCGCACCGCCGATCCCGACCGCCAACCGGGCCCCGCTGCGCGTGCTCCGGCGGATCTCCGGCAGAGCGCCACGGAGCACGACCCTGCCCTGGTCCATCAGCACGAGGCGGTCGGCGAGCTGCTCCACCAGGTCCATCTGATGCGCGCTCAGCAGCACCGTGGTCCCGCGGTCGCGCAGCGCGCGGATCTCCTCGACGAAGCGCTGCTGGTTGACCGGATCGAAGCCGCTGAAGGGCTCGTCGAGCACGGCCAGTCGCGGCTGGTGCAGCACCGCGGCCAGGAACTGCACCTTCTGCTGGTTGCCCTTGCTCAGACGATCGACCCGCTCGTCGCCGCGGTCGCCCAGTCCGAAGCGCTCGAGCTCCTCGGCCGCCCGCGCCCGCGCCCGGCCGCGGTCCATCCCGCGCAGCACCGCGAAGTGCTCGAGCGTTCGGCGCACCGGAACGTCGCGGATCAGGCCGCGGTCCTCGGGCAGATAGCCCAGGTCACCGGCGGCCGGCCGCGCGACCGCACGACCGTCGACGTGGAAGGTGATCGTCCCCGCGTCCGGACGCAGGATCCCCACGAGCATGCGGACCGTGGTGGTCTTGCCGGCGCCGTTGGGGCCGAGCAGGGCCAGGACCTCTCCGCGGCGCAGATCCAGGTCGACGGCGTCGACGGCCAGGGTGCTCCGGAAGCGTTTGGTGATCGCGCGTGCCTCGACCAGACACACGCCGTCGGAGGACGGGGGCGCGACTCCGTCGGGCGGGGCCATGGGGCTCCTCGAGTGGGGGGAACCGAAGACCTACGAAAGCTGTCCGGGCCGGGTTGCGCACCCCGATCACGGGTGGGACGGCGCCTCGGCCGTATGTTAGCATCCGCGACCGGCCTGCGCCCGACTTCGTGTCCCGATCCGATCCTGACCGCTGGAGTCGTCCATGGAGCACTCGTCCGCGCTGATCACCAACGATGCCGTCGTGCTCGGCATGCTCATGGTGATCCTCACCTTCGTCTTCCGCACCGCGCACAGCAGCCATCCGACGTGGAAGAAGTTCTACACCTACGTGCCCAGTCTGCTGCTGTGCTACTTCATCCCGTCGTTGCTCAGCACCTTCGGGGTCGTGGACGGCGACGAGAGCAACCTGTACTTCGTGGCATCACGCTATCTGTTGCCGACGAGTCTGGTGCTGCTCACCCTGAGCATCGACATCCCCGCGATCCTGCGGCTGGGGCCCAAGGCGCTCACCATGTTCTTCACCGGGACCTTCGGCATCGTGATCGGCGGACCGCTCGCGATCCTGATCGTCGCGACCTTCAGCCCCGAGACCGTGGGCATGGGGACCGACGACGTGTGGCGCGGTCTGACCACCGTGGCCGGTAGCTGGATCGGCGGCGGCGCGAACCAGACGGCCATGAAGGAGGTCTTCCGGGTTCCCGACGACGTGTTCAGCGCCCTGGTGGCGGTCGACGTGATCGTGGCCAACATCTGGATGGCCATGCTGCTGTACGCCGCCGGTCGCTCGAAGGCGATCGACGCGAGCATCGGGGCCGACAACTCGGCGATCGAGGATCTCAAGCACCGCGTGGCCGACTACCAGGCCTCGATCGCGCGCATCCCCACCCTGACCGACCTCGTGACCGTGCTCGGTGTGGGCTTCGGCGTGACCGCCATCGCGCACTTTCTCGGCGACATCATCGCCCCCGCCCTGCTCGAGGCCGCGCCGCAGCTCCAGCGCTTCAGCCTGACCAGCAAGTTCTTCTGGCTCGTGGTGATCGCGACCACCGCCGGCCTGATCATGAGCACCCACTCGAAGAGCCGCGAACTCGAGGGCGTGGGCGCGAGCCGCATGGGCAGCGCCATGCTCTACGTCCTGGTCGCGTCGATCGGCATGAAGATGGACCTCACCGCGATCTTCGAGCGCACCGGGCTGTTCCTGGTCGGCCTGATCTGGATCTCCATCCACGCCGGTCTGCTGATCCTGATGGCCCGCGTGATCAAGGCACCGGTGTTCTTCCTGGCCGTCGGCTCACAGGCGAACGTGGGCGGCGCGGCCAGCGCCCCGATCGTGGCCAGTGCCTTCCACCCGGCACTGGCGCCGGTGGGCGTGTTGCTGGCGGTGTTCGGCTACGCAGTCGGGACCTACGCGGCGTGGTTCTGCGGGATCCTGATGCAGACGGTGGCGTCGTAGGAGACGGCCGCGTCCGTGGCGGAACTTCCCCCGGTGCACCTGGGGAAGTTCCGCGCGGGAACCCGCGCGGACCTACTCTCCCCACCACTCCAGGGCTTCGGCCCGCCGGCGGCGCAGGTCCTCCGCCGCCACCTGATCCCACTGCGGCGGCAACTCCCAGGCCCAGGTGGGGTCGTCACGCAGGGCCTCCACGTCGGTCAGCACCCGCGCCTTGCCCATGAACGCGGCCGCCAGGCGATCGGCATCGACGTGCAGACGCGCCGTGCGCCCGGAGAAGCCGTCGAGTCCATCGGCGCGGGTGATCCGGCCGGGCAGGACGACCTCCAGCGAGACGTCCAGCCCCTCGATCACCGGGCGGATCCGCTGGCGGATCGCCGCCAGCAGATCGTCGGACAGGCTCACGCCGGTCATGCCGATCCGCCGGGGTGACGGCAGAGGGAGGGGATCGTCCAGGTACACGAGGAAACCCGGGCGCAGGCCGATGCGCCCGCGGTCGAGTCCGGCGTCGAAACCCAGCGCCTCGATCGTGCGGCCATCCTGGCGGCCCAGGAAACGCACGGCGCCGATGTCGTCGAAGAAGACCTCGCTGCGCCAGCGGCGTTCCCCGTCGGCCTCGACGATCCGCGGCCGCGACCACGCGACGAAGCCGGGGTCGGTGAAGCGGGCCAGCTGATCGGGCGTACGGAATCCCTCGAGGGGATCGCCGAACATCGGCGGCCACTGGGCGACCTCGTAGCCGAGGTCGAGCGCGATGCTGCCGGAGCCGTCGGGGAGCACGGTCAGACGCGCGGTGCCGTCGACACAGCCACTCAGGGTCGACACCAGCAGGGCCGCCACGATCGTCCGGGTCACGCGCACGGAATCACCACCGCTTCGGGGGTCGGCCCGGGAGATCGCCCGGGCCATGGGTCCACGGCCCCAGCCGTCCGCCCAAGGTGCGCGACGCCTCTGCGCTCCGCCAGTGGAGCGTCACCGGGAATCAGGCCTTCACCAGCGCCGAGTGGAGCACCAGACCGATCTGCGCGGCCAGGCCGTTCAACTCCTGCGCCGATTCGAACGCACAGTCGGCCCCATCGGGGCCGTGGTCGGCGAAGAGGACGGCGGCCACGCCCTCCGGCGAGACCACGGGCGCACAGGCGAAGCCGCAGGTCTTCGTCCGTTCGAGCAGCGCCTCGCCGGCCTGCCCCTCGTAGGCCTCGCTCCGCGCGGCCGGGACATGGAACGGGCGCCTCTGCAGTGCGCACAGCGCCACCGCACCGGTGTCGTGGCGCAGGGGAAGCGTGAGCCGGACGACGGGATCGTCCATCCCCGCGCCCTGCCAGATCATCGGCCGCAGTTCGTGACGGTCGTGGTTCACGCGGAACAGGATCACGCGCTCCAGACCGAGCACCTGCACCACGCCGTCGAGGATCTCGCGCAGCAGGTCCTTGGGCCGCCGCCCCGAGGCCACCCCGGTGCCGATGGCGCGGTACAATTCGAGCTGGCGCGCGGTGCGCTCGGCCTTCTCCTCTTCGCTCATGGGCGGGGCGACACTGGCGCTGCCCTCGGCATTGACCAGGACACCGAACGACCGCAGATCGCCCATCGACAAGTCGACGGCCGAGGCGAGCTGCGAGATCTCCTGATCGATCTCCTGGTAGAGTTCGTCGATCTGCGCCAGCGGAATCCCCAGGGTCTTCCCCGCACGGTTCAGCACCTTCATCTCGCGCGCCTGGGATTCGTCGGAGAACGTGAAACGGCTCATCGCGTCGGCGTAGATGATCGTCGCGATCTGCGGATCGAGCTGACGCGGCGGATGCAGCGGGTCGAAGTCGTGGTGATCGCCGATCACGGTCTGGATGCTGGTGGGCAGCTTCCACCGCGCGGCGAGCCGACGGCCCGCACGATCGTGACTCATGCCGAAGTGCTTGCGTTCGGCGTCGATCGTGTGCACGCCGCGTTCGATCTCGTCGAGCACCTGATCGTAGGCCGCCGGCGAGCACTCGATCAAGACGACCTTGCCCACGTCGTGGATCAGTGCGGTGACGAACGCCTCCTCGGGCGGCATGCGCCCGCTGGCCTCGGCCAGACGCTGCGCGAAGGCCGCGGCGATCAACGAGTGCTGCGTCACCTGCAGCAGATGCGGCGAACGCGACAGCTTGCTCATCATGTCGAACACGCTCAGACCCAGCGCGAGCTTGCGCACCGTCTCGAAGCCCAGCGCGATCACCGCCCGCCGCACGGTGGTGACCTTCTCGCGCCCGCGTCGCTGGTACATGGCGCTGTTGACCATGCGGAGCACGCGCATCGTGAGCGACTGGTCACGGAGGATCACCTGAGCGAGGTCGTCCGCACTGCTGCGGTCGTCGGTGGCCACCTTCTGGATCTGCAACAGCGTGTGCGGCAGGATCGGCAGCTCACCGATGGTCTCGATCTGCGCCAGGACGTCGGCCGAGTTCATACGCGCACCCCGGATGCGGACAGCGGCTTCGCGACCCCGGGCGGTGGTCCGGGGCCTGCCCGGGGATCGGCGGATCCGGCGATGGACTTGAGCGCGGCCGTCGGAGGGGAGCGGAGCCGGGGCGCGGTCGCGCGCACGCGGTCGCGCGCACGCGGTCCGGGCGTGCGGACGGGGCGGCGCGCCGTGGTGCTCAGTCGTGGCGGCGTTCGGGGTCGTCCGGGGCGTCGCCTTCGCCGGGATCCGCCTCGTCGGACGGCTGGCCTTCGGGTCCCGGCTGCTCGCGACGCGGCTCGTCGTCGTGTGGAGGCTCGTCGTGCGGAGGCTCGTCGTGCGTCGGTTCCTCGTGCAGACCGTCGTGCGTGGGTTCCTCGGCCTCGACGTCGGCGTCCTCCACGGGCGGCTCGGGATGTGGCAGGTCGTCGCCGTCCGTCTCCGTGGCGTCGTCGACGGTTTCGGGTGGTGGTTCGTGGGCTGGTCCCGGCTCGGGGCGCGGCCCTTCTTCCTCGCCGCTCTCCGAGGTGGCTGCTTCCGCGGGGGAAGTGGGGTCCGTCGTCGATGCGCCTCCGGTCGCCGCACTTCCACCGGCCGAACCAGCGGCCGCACCGGAACCCTCCGTCCCCACCGTCTCCGACCACCGCGGGCTCGCTCCCCCCGGGCCTTCGGGTTCGACCTTCTCGGGGAACTCCTCGCGGTCGCGGCGCGCCTGATGCTGCTGGAAGAGCATCCACGCCCCGCCCGCGATCAGGCCGAGCGGCACGATCACCTTGAGGACCAGGCCGAGCAGATCGAACACGATCTCGAGCAGGCCGACGAAGATTCCCAATGTGAAGAAGTACAGGACGGCCGCGCCGGCGATGGCCATCCAGCCGGGAACCATGGCGTCGCGGCGCCGCGGGTCGACCCTCGCCATGGCCAGCAGCCCGAGGCCGGGCGCGGCGAGGAAGAAGGGCCAATGGTCCTGCATGGACAGACCGGCTGTGATCAGCAGCAGGAAGGCACCGATCAGGATCAGCGTGGTCCCGGTGAACACCTGGCCCGAGTCGGCACGCTTGCGGCGATAGTCGAAGAGGACGATCGCGCCGATGACGACCACGGCCAGCGGCCACAGCCACTTCAGGGGGGTGACCCCGAGCTCGCCGAGCAGCATCAGTAGACCGATGCCGACCAGCGCCGCTCCCATCACGCGATTGCCGTGGTCGCCCATGTCGTCCGTCCTCGCCGTTGGCGGATGCAGACCGTCGTATCGGGTCCGACGCAGCCCGGCCATCCGGGGTTCCCCGAGCTTCGCACCACCGTCCTCCAGTGTACAGCCCCGCCGGAGCTTCGGCTCGCGAACGTGCAAAGGCCCTCCGCACCGTGTGCAGAGGGCCTTTGCGACCGTGAAGAACCATGTAGTCGTTCGTCCACGCCTGCGGCGCACTCGAGGCCGCATTCAGAGTATCGGACCCGGGTCCTCCGGACTTGAGCGAAAAATCGCCCTCGCCACGAAAAAAGTGCGGCGGCCCCTGCCGTGGAGCCGCCGCACCCCTCTCTCACTCACTCCCGGCGGCGTCGCTCCGCTCGACCCGGCGCGGCGCCGTCCCATCCATCCCCGGTGCGTGGTTCCCACCCCACGCGCAACGCCGGACCCTCGACCGGCGGGGGGATCGATCCGGTGCGCCCCTCGATTCCGCGGGCAGGTCGGCAGGCGCCGACGTCTGCTGCGGAAGGGCCCGGAGCCTCGTCGCGACGGAGCTCGGGGCCGGTCACAGGGTCACCGCGTTCGGGCCGTCGATCGCCCGGGGAACCCGATCTGCAATCGGGAATCGACTCCTGGCGACGGCCGCGTGTCCTCCCCTGGGGACGGCAAAGGGTCGGAGGTCCCCCGGCGATCCGGGTGGGTCCCCAGCGGGGACCTCCTAACCTTTGTCTTTCCAAGCACTTCCGGAGCCTTGTCGAGTACGGTCGGAAGAGGTTCCTTCAGCGCGGGTACGGACGGAGATCGACCACTGCTCCTTTCGTGCCAGAAGGGCGGGGTGGCCTCAGCCGGCCGTGTCGAGGATCGAGACGACCTTCGAGCGCACGACCCATCGTTGCAACGACTCGGCGTTGCCGAGAACGACGATCCCCCGCCCTCGGTCGGGCCACAGGGTCAGAAGGGCGCGGATGCCGTCGACGGACCCGGCGTGCCGCACGGTCCACTCGTCGCTACCGGTCTCGATCTGCCAGCCCAGGCCCTGATCGACACCCGGCCAGTCGGTCGTCGCCGCGGACTCGAACATCGCATCCCAGTGCCGTGCCGACGCCAGACGCGGAGACCGGCCGAGGACTGCCTCCATCCAGCGGGTCAGGTCCACGACACTCGCCCGCAGGCCCTCGCTCGGCGCCGCGTCCGGATCCGCCGGCAGGGCGACCGCTCTTCGACCGCCGCCGAACCAGCAGCCGACGTGGCCGTCCACGACACTCGGCACGGTCGTGTCGAACGTCGAGTGTTCCATCCCGGCCGGCTCGAGGACACGGCGTCGCGCCACGGCTGCGAAGGGCTCACCCGCGATTCGCTCGACCACCCGGCCGAGCAGGTCGAAGTTCGCGTCGGCGTAGGACCAGACCTTCGTGCCCGTCGAGACCTTCCCGGAGAGCACTGCATCCGGTCCGTCGCCATCGCGCAGTCCCGAGCGATGCGTCAGCAGCTCCCGCGGTGTGATCCGCACTCCTTCGAATCCGAACTCCGACAGCGGAGCGTCGAGCGCCAGGCGCCCGTCGTCGACGAGCTGCAGCACCACCAGCGTGGTGAACAACTTCGAGATCGACGCCGCGGGGAAGGGCGTATCCGGTCGTAGCGCTGTCGCAGGCTCGAGCGTCGCCACGCCGAAGCTGCGCACGTAGGCCATGGCCCCCTCCTCGACCACACCGACGGCGAGACCCGGAATGCCCTGCTCGGATCGAACCGTGAGGAGTTCGCGATCGAGTTCCTCGACCACCGCAGGGTCGAGCGTGGTCGAACCGCGCGGGTCGGTCACGGGTGGCAGGCCGTCGGGGCAGACGCAGCCCACCGTCGCAACCCCGACGGCGGCAGCCGCCACGAGGCGGCGGACGACACGATTCATGGAATCCTCGCAGGATCGGGAGTCGGTACGGAAGACGGACTCCGGCCCCGACGTGTGACAGCTCCGGCTCGGTCGATTCGAACGCGAGCGACCGCCTACGCCGCCTGAAGGACGTTGTAGGAGTTGTCGCGCTGGGCGGGCTCGAATCCGGCGTCGCGGATCAGGTCCTTCATCTGGTCGAGGCTCAGACGGAAGGCCACGCCGGCTTCGCTGACGACGTTCTCCTCCATCATCACGCTGCCGAGATCGTTCGCGCCCCAGAACAACGACATCTGGCCGACCTTCCGCCCCTGGGTGACCCAGCTCGACTGGAAGTTGTCGACGTTGTTCAGGGCCAGTCGGCAGATGGCGAGCATGCGAAGGTACTCCAGGCTGCCCTTCGACGGCGCGGTCGGGATCTCCGCGAGCTGCTCGGGGTTGTTCTCGGTGAGCGGCGTGAAGCCCGGCTGGAAGGTCCAGGGGATGAAGGCCGTGTAGCCGCCCGTCCTCGCCTGGCTCTCGCGCACGCGCAGCAGGTGCTCCACGCGCTCGGGCAGGGTCTCGATGTGCCCGAACATCATGGTGGCACTGGTCTTCATGCCCAGTTCGTGGGCCTCTTCCATGATCCGGATCCAGCCCGCGGCATCGACCTTGGTCTTGGCCAGGGCCGTCCGCACACGGTCGTTCAGGATCTCCGCGCCGCCACCGGGCACGCTGTCCAGCCCGGCTGCCTGCAGCTCCTTCAGCACGACCGAGGTCGGCATCTTCCAGATCTTCGCGAAGTGCGCGATCTCGCTCGGGCTGAAGCCGTGGATGTGGACGGGGTAGCGCTCCTTGATCGAGCGCAGCATGCCCTGGTACCAGTCGAGCTGCAGGTTCGGGTGGTGGCCACCCTGCAGCAAAAGCTGCGTCCCGCCGATCGCGAGCAGTTCCTCGATCTTCTCGTGGATCTGCTCGTACTCGAGCACGTAGTGGTCGTCGTCGGTCTTGTGCCGGTAGAACGCGCAGAACGTGCAGTTCACGTAGCACACGTTCGAGTAGTTGATGTTGCGGTCGACCACGTAGGTGACCTTGTCCGGCGGGCACCGGTGCAGGCGCAGCGCGTGGGCCGCGCGGCCGAGCGCGTGGACGTCGGCCTCCTCCATGAGCATGAGGATCTCGCCGCCGGGCAGGGCTTCGCCCTCGACGGCGCGGACGAGGATGTCGTTGATCTCGGGATCGTGGCTGTAGGTCGTGCTCATGGGACCGGTGCTCGGGGGAATCGCCGCAGGCGTTCAGGATCGCCAAGAAGGGGTTCGGGCGCAACGGCTTCGCGGATGAGGGCTGTTCGCCGGTCGGACAGGTGTTCTCCGGGACGGGCACATCGGGACGGTGCCTGCGGCCTCGCCCGGTTCTTCGTCGAAACCACGCCCCCCTGTCACCGAACCACGGCAGGGGTTGCGCAATGCCTTAGGATGTTCCGCAGCATCTCGTCTCATCACCTCGGAAGCGAAAGTGAGCATTGGGTATGGATTTGTTGGTCACCGCGGCGATCGCCCTCGTCGCGGGCATCGGTGTCGGCATCCTGGTCTCCGGCCGCCTGGACCGGCCGAACAAGCGTACGCGGATCCTCGAGGCCGACCTCGACTCGACCCGGACGGAGCTGGCGTCGTACCGGCAGTCGGCCCTCGCCCAGTTCACGCAGACGGCCGAGAGGTTCAAGGACCTCAACGACGCCTACGTGGCTCTCCACCGTCAGCTCGCCGAGAGTGCCCACCGCCTCTGTGGTACCGAGATCGGTCGACTGCTCGAGGAGCCCCGGACCGAGGGCCAGCTCGCCGCGGACGAGGCATCGACCGGCCAGGACGCGGACGGCGGAGTCGGAGAGACCGTCCACAGGGGCGCGATCCCCTGGTCGGAATCGGTCGCGGGGACGGCGGCCGGAGCGGATGCAGCGGGCTCCGCGTCCGAGGAGGCCAGTGCCGCGGGCCGCGGGTCGGACGAAGCGACGGACGAAGCCTCCCGGTCCGACGGTGCCCTGGCCGAGGACTCCGGATCCGCGCCGAGCGAGGACACGGGACAGGACGCCTCGTCCGGAACGGAGGAACCCCCGAGGACTCCCGAGAGCGGCGCGGCGGCCGCCGGAGGCAACGGCGACGGCGACGCTGCCGAAACGAACGAGGACGGCGAGCGGCCCCTGACCCGGACCGAAGCCTTCCGTGCTGCGCGGGCGGAACGCGCCGCGGCCACAGCCAGCGGTGAACCCCGGAGTGACGATGCTCGCTCGGACGACGGGGGGGCGTCGGAGAACCGCGGAGCCGCTGCCTGAGGTCCGGTCTCGGCGGGCCGTGGGGTCGCACGGCCTGCAGAGTCCCGCGATCGGAAATCGCACGAAATACTTTGTTCGGCAGCCGAACATAGTGTAGGGTCCTGGGGTCGGGCATCCGACCCGGTCCCCAAGGCCGGCGAGTCCCGGACCGCTCCGTGGGCTTCACCGCCCCGGGCGCGACGGCTCGCGGGTCCATCCTCGTCGGTGCCCGATCCCGTGGACTCCTGGGCGCTGCTCGCGTCGCGTGCAGGACTCCGATTTTCCGAAAGCAACAACTCAGCGTCCGTGCTGAGGAGGTTCTCATGCATTTGAGCAAGATGTTGATCGTCGCACTCGCGGCATTCGCCCTGATCGCAGCCCCGGCGCAGGCCGACCCCCTCGACCTGTCGGTCAATGGTGGATTCGAGACCGGAACCTTCGACGGTTGGGAACTCTTCCCCACCGGCCCGGATCAGTTCACGATCGTCACGCCCGGTTCCGACAGTGACAACGCGGGCTGCATCGACAACACGGTGCCCGCGTCGGCGGCGCTGATGAAGAACGCCAACATCGGGATCGGCGTCGTCGAGCCGAACCAGATGGTCACGATCTCCTTCGACGCCCGTGGCGAGTTCGGCCCGGGTGGCGTCGCCTTCGCCGAGTTCTTCTCCGAGCTCGACGGCGGCGGAGTGTCCGCCTCCGAGATCCTGGGCGGCGCTCCCCTGGCCCTCGACCCGGATCCCTCGGTCTGGAAGTCGTTCTCGTTCACGGCCGTCACCGGCCCCGACGTCTCGGGCGGCGTGACCCTGCAGCTCACGGCCACCACGGCTGCGGACGGGGCGAGCTTCGCGAACGTCTGCTACGACAACATCCGGGTGATCGTGGAGGTCCCCGTCTCGTCCGACGAGTCGAGCTGGGGAATCGTCAAGGGTCTGTACCGCTGACCCGACACGGAACTGCAACAGGAAATGGAGCCCCGGGCCGCACGGCCCGGGGCTCCGTCGTTCCGGCCGGAACGGGCGGAACGGGCGGCGGCCTGAGTGCGGGCGATCCGGATCAGAACGCGCTCTCCGCCCGGGCGCACACAGTGGCGAACCGACGACTGATGTCGTCCCAGTCGTACACCTCGCGGACGCGCGCCTCGGCCGCGGTTCCCCATGCACGGGCCTCTTCGGGGTCGTCCAGCAGCCGTTGGAGGTGGGACCCCAGCTCGTCCACCCGCCCCGGCGCGAAGGCCAGACCGGCGTCACCGATGGTCTCGAGATTCTCGGGGATCCCCTGCACGATCACCGGCCGGCCGTAGCCCATGGCCGTGAGCAGCACCGGACTGGTGCCCTCGACCTCCGACGGTTGCACGTAGATTGCACAGTGGCGCATGAGCTGAGCGAACTCGTCGTCGAAGCGGTAGCCGGCGAAGAGGACGCGCTCGTCGGCCTGCGCGCGCAAGCGCTCGACGTACGGCCGATCGTAGGGATTGTCGCCGACGATCACCAGCCTCCGCTCGGTGCGGAGGTCACGGAAGGCCTCGACCAGGTGGTGGACGCCCTTCTCCGGGGTGAGTCGGCCGACGAAGAGCAAGTAGCCGTTCTCTTGG
>DATFKK010000117.1 GCA_035268685.1 Candidatus Krumholzibacteriia bacterium
CGACCGGATCCTCGCCCACCTGCGCCGCATCGGCGGCAACGATCCGTGGGAGGGCACCGCGCAGCGCGGGCCGCCGGTGGGCGCGCCTCCTGCGTGACTCACGTGCATGCCTCCCGGTGACCGCTGGGCGCGCGTCGTCCGCGTCGACGGTGACGTGTGTGTGCGAGGGTGCTGGAATCGTCACCGCGATGACACACTCGAGCCCGTGGAGTTCGCGACCGGCCTCGACGGCGGTGTTCGGGAGGCCGGGGCATTCGCCGGGGAGCGTCGGCATGCGTGGATCCAGCGTCGTCGAGGCCGGATGGGCTGGGTGGTGGGGATTGATTCAACTATCCCTTGGTCGAAACCTGTGTCGGCGCCGCTCTGTCCGACGCGCAATCGCGCCTCGGCTTGGAGCTGTACTACTGGCGCCAAGGCCCCGACGAGGTCGACTTCGTGGTTCGGTCCGCGGACAGGGTCCTGGCCATCGAGGTCAAGAGCGGCCGCCCGCACAAGTCGACACGAGGGATGGAAGCGTTCCGCGCATTTCAGCCCGACGCAAAGACTCTTCTCGTAGGGCCGGGAGGCGTCCCATTGGAAACCTTCCTCGAGGCCGACATTCGGACCTGGATCGAGAGCTGACTTCCGCGTGAAATGGCCCATATCGTGCGCCGACTGCTGGCGCGACATCGGCAGATCAGCAAGATTCCGGTGAGTGAGCACATCGCGAAGTAGGCGAGGCCTTCCAGCACTACTTGGAGGTCTCCGAAACGCCCAGTGTGGTTCGGTGAGCGCCTGATCGTGGACCTTCACAGGGTTTGATCATGCTGCGCGAGGCGGTGGGCAAGCGCCGCGTGCGCGCCGGCACGATCGCGAGCATTCAGGCCTATGGGAGTTTCGGAGCGAACCTCCATTCCCACGTGCACGCGCTCGTGACCGAGGGCGTGTTCCACCCACACCACGAGAGTAGACGAGTGTCTCCCGGCGTTGACGCGATGGCGTGAGGGTCGGGGCGGGGGACCGAGTCGGCGGGCCGCGATTGGTGTGGAGGTGTGACGGTCGGGCGCGCGCGTCGCGATGGGGAGGTCTCGAGGTGCTCGGGCGAGCACGGATCGTCGAGATACCGGACGTCGGCCGGCTGGCGTTCGCATCGGTCGAGGACGTCGTCCTGCACAAGTTGCGATGGTGCGACGAGAGCGGTCGCGTCTCGGAGCGGCAGTGGCGAGACGACCTGGGCATGATCGCCGTCCACGGCGACGATCTCGACCGTGGGCGTCTTGGCCGGTGGGCAGACCACCTCGAGGTTCGTGGGTTGCTGGAGTCTGCACTCGATGCCTGACCTCGTAGCGGGTAGCATTCTGGGTGCCATTCCCCGTTGAGCTCCTGCCCGCTCGTGGTAGCCTGAGTTCGATGACCACGACGGCAACCACACGATCGCTCGCGTCGTTCGCAAGGAATCGACGGAAGATGACACCATGAGCCCCCGCGATCTCCCCGACGAAGTCCGACGCACGCAGGATGCGATCTGGTCGGCCCGGAGCGCCGCCGAGAAGATCGACCTCACGGGACGTCTGTGGCTCCAGGCGCGCAGTCTGAAGCGGGCGACGCTCCGGTCCATGCATCCCGACTGGACCGACGCGCGGATCGACGAAGCGGTGCAGGAGGCGATGCATGGCCGACGGGATTGATCTCTACGCGGTCTTCCTGGGTCCGTTGGAGAGCCTGGGTCTGGAGTACTTCGTCACCGGGTCCGTGGCGAGCAGCGCGTACGGCGAGCCGCGCTTCACCCAGGATCTCGACCTCGTTCTCTCGCTGTCTCCGAACCGGACCGAAGACCTCCGGCGCGTGTTTCCCGCCGCGGAGTTCTACGTGCCGCCCGATGCGACTCTGCGCGAGGAGCTCGGCCGCGCGAGCGGCGGTCACTTCAATCTGTTGCACCACGAAACGGGAGTCCGCGCCGACGTGTACGTGCTGGGCCGCGATCCCCTCCACGACTGGGCCATGGACAATCGCCGGCGCGTCGACCTGTCTTCGTCGCTCTCGACGTGGCTCGCGCCGCCGGAATACGTCGTCGTCCGGAAACTGGCCTGGCGCGCCGAGGGTGGTGGCGAGCGCCACGAGAGCGACATCCGGAGCATGCTTCGATCGCTCGGAAAGGACATCGACCTCGACTTCGTGACCGATCATGCAGACCGCGGTGGATTCCGCGACCTCTGGGACCGGCTTCGATCCTGAGTTCGCCGCCGGACGTGTGATCTGACGTCTTCTCCCGACCCCAGCCTTCCCGTGCGAGGTGCGCCCCA
>DATFKK010000118.1 GCA_035268685.1 Candidatus Krumholzibacteriia bacterium
GTGGGTTGCGGGCGGCCGGAACGACCGAACCCTTCGCGGCGCTCATGCTCAAGGCGAAGGGGTTCACGGGCCAGGTCCTGGCGTTGACCGGCACCGTCGGATTCTTCTCGACGTTCATGAACAATACCGGAGCGCTGGCGGTCTTCCTGCCCGTGACGGTGCACATGGCCCGTGAGATGCGGCGCCTGGCGTCGTCGCTGCTCATGCCTTTGGCCTTCGCGTCGTTGCTCGGTGGCCTGGTCACCCTCATCGGCACCCCGCCGAACATCCTCGTCAGCACCTTCCGCCAGGAACACATGGGCGAGCCCTTCGGCCTGTTCGACTACACGCCGGTGGGTCTGGGCGTCGCCTTCGTCGGGATCCTGTTCCTGGCGACCGTCGGCTGGCGAATCCTGCCGGCGCGGCGCGGCTCGGTGTCGATCGAGCGCCTCATGCAGATGGAGCACTACTTCTCCGAGGTCTTCGTTCCCCGTGAGAGCCCCTTCGCCGGGCGCCCGTTGCGTGACATGCAGGAGCTCGGTCTCGACGTGAACGTCGTGGGTCTGGTGCGCGGGGACCGGCGGGTGCCCGCGCCGCTGCCGCACGAACTGATCCTGGCCGAGGACATCCTGCTGGTCGAGGCCGCGGGACTTCCGCTGCGCGAGATGCTGGCGCGCACCGGCTTCGACCTCGAGCACGAGCGCCGCGAGGTCGTGGTGGAGGAGATGGGGGGTGAGGACGTCGAGTTGCAGGAGGTGGTGATCGCGCGGGGATCGCCGCTGGTCGGGCGGACGGCGCGTGGTCTGCGCATGCGCTGGCGCTTCGGCGTGAACCTGCTCGCGATCTCGCGCCGGGGTGCCCGTATCGTGCGGCGACTGGCCGACGTCCGATTCCAGGCCGGTGACGTGTTGCTGGTGCAGGTACGGCGTGAGTCCTTCCAGGACATGATGCAGGAGTTCAAGGTGGTCACCCTCGTCGACCACGAGCACCCGTTGCCGTCGTTGCCCAAGCTCGTCCTGACCATGGCGATCTTCGGCACGGCGATCGCGCTCGTGGCCGCCCGGGTCCTGCCGCTGGGGCTGACCTTTCTCACCGCCGCCCTCCTGCTCGTGCTGACGGGCGTGGTCTCGGTGAAACAGGCCTACACGGCGGTCGACTGGCCGGTGATCGTGTTGTTGGGATCGACCATCTGTCTGGGTTCGGCCCTCGAGTACACCGGCGCGGCGCAACTGGTGGCACGAGGCCTGGTGTCGTTCACGCTCGACTGGCCCCCCTGGGCCATCGTGGGCGCCATGATGGTCGTGACCATGCTGATCTCGAACGTGGTGAACAACGCGGCCACTGCCGTGATGATGGCGCCGATCGCCTATGCCCTGGCGGTGGATCTCGAGGTGTCGCCCGACACCTTCCTCATGGCCGTGGCCGTGGGGGCGAGCTGCTGTTTCCTGACCCCCATCGGCCACCAGTGCAACGTGCTGGTCCTCGGACCCGGCGGGTACAAGTTCTCCGACTACGCGCGTTTGGGCGCTCCTCTGTCGATCCTCGCGGTCGCCGTGGGCCTGTTCCTGATCCTCGAGGTGTGGCCGCTGACTCGCTGACGGGTCGTGGGCGCGGCCGTCACTCGTCCGGTCGGAACACGAAGGGCGCATCGAAGGTCGAGGCCTTGCTCGCCGTCGCGAAGCGCCACGACCGGATCTGGGACAGAGCGCAGGACCGGACGTCGGCACTGCGCAGCGAGTCGTCGACGACTTCGGCCGAGGTCACGCCGCCGTCGGCGGCGACGGTGATCCGGAAGACCATCTTGCCGCGGAGGTCGGGATCGGACTCGAGCGCGGTGTCGTAGCAGAACCGGATTCCGGGTGCGTAGCGGCGCACGGTGTCCATGAGCGAGCGCGCGCTGCGGTCGCCGGTCGGCTGGGCGGTCGGGGTCGCCGCCGACTCCCTGCGGCCGGTGACGCCCGCCAGGTCGAGATCACCGAATCCACTCAGGTCGACCTGCTCGGCGTTCAACCCGCCCCGACGGAGGTCGGTGGCGGTGGCGGTGGATCTCACGGTGGCCGCGCCGGCCCCGCGGCCCGCTCGCACCCGCCCTCCACGCCGGCGCGACACCGGCTCGGAGGCGGTCCCGCTCGAAGACGCCGTGGGCAGGGACGACGACAGGCTCGCGAGAGCGTCGTCGACCTCCTCGGTCACGGCAGCGAGTTGCTGTTCGACCTCCGTGCGGGCGCGCGCACGCCCCGCGGTGCCGCGCTCGGGCGGCGCTTCCGGTGTCGGTGCCTCGCGCGAGGGACGGACGCGGCGTTCCGGCTTTGCCGGAGCTTCCGGAGTCGGATCCTCGACCGCCTCGGTGGTGGGGGCCACGGCTTCGGGCGGAGCCGTTTCGGCCTTCGGCTCGGGCGTCGACGGGCCGGCCGGGGCCGGGGTGGGGCGTCGGGGTTCCTCGAGGATCAGTCGTGCCAGGCGCTCGGGAAGCTCCTCGACCTCGGCCTCGCGTGTCTGCGGAGCGGGCGCCAACCGGACGAGCCCCAGGAAGAGCGCGCCGAGGGCGACGGCAATGGTGAGTGCGCGCCGGAACCGGGGGTCGGGCCGGCCCAGCAGCGGCTGGCGGTAGGCGGACGGGACGGGGTGGACGGCGAAGGTCATGGTGTCCTCCCTCAACCCTGAAGGACGGCCAGTGCCAGATCGTCGAAGCCGCTTCGATCGCAGGTGTACATGACGCGCTGGAGAACCGAGAAGCTCATGTCACGATCACCCTGGATGGTGATCCGTCCTGCCCACTCGTCGAGGTGGCCGCGTCGTTCGGCGATACGTTGCTGGCGCTCGCGTGCCCGCTCCAGACCGGAGCCCAGGGCCTCGATGTAGAGGTCCCCGCCGAGGCCCCCGTCCACGCTGCCGTCGAGCACGGCGACCGTTTCCTCCCCCAGGTTGATCGCGTCGTCGGTGATCGCGATCACCAGACTCGCCGGCGGGCGGTCCTCGCTCTCACTACGCGGTAGTTCCACGCCGGGAGCAGGCGTGACCGCTTCGCCCTCGGCCACGAAGCTCTTGAGGAGGAACAGCAGCAGGACCGTCAGGATGTCCATCATCGACGTGATCCTCAGCCCTTCGGGCGGGCGCAGGTTGCGGCGATGTCGTCGCGCGCGCAGGCGCATGATCGGATCCTCTCTCGGGAGTCAGCGAGCTTCGCGCAGCGAACCGACGGCCGGATGACGCGCGAGCGCGATCGCGTCGAGGCCGGTGCTGCGTGCCACGTCCATGACGCGCACGAGATCCTGGTACCGTGTGGAACCGCGTGACTCGATCCGTACGGATCTCTCGTCGGGGTTCGCATCGCGGATCGACCTCAGCAGCGCGCGCAGTTCGGTCTCGGCCTGCGGCGCCCGGCGCTCCACGGAACGGGCCTTCAGGTGTCGTCCCTCGACGACGTAGTGCTGCGGCTCGAGGCGGATGGCGAGGTCCAGGGACTCTCGCTCACGGGACCGTTCCGCCCCGGACGGCGGAAGGTGCATATCGATGGCGTTGATCTCGACGAAGACCGCCGACAGCAACAACATCGGGATCAACACGACGAACAGGTTCATGAGCGGCATGATGTCGAGGTCACCCTCGACCAGCTGCCGGTAGCCACGGCGGCGATGCATGCTGTCTTCTCCGGCTGCGGGTCAGATCGTGCTCGGACGCCCGGTGAGCGCCCGCACGAGCTTCACACTGACCTCGTCGACCTGTTCGACGATGCCTTCGACCTTCCCCACGAGCAGTCCGTGGATCACCATGGCGGGCACGGCGACCATCAGGCCGAAGGCGGTCGTGTTGAGAGCCTGTGAGATCCCGCTCGCCAGGAAGGCCGAGCGCTGCGCAGGGTCGGCGGCCCCGACTGCGGAGAAGGCCGTCGTCAGACCGAAGATGGTGCCCAGCAGTCCGAGCAGAGTGGCCACGTTGGCCAACATACTCAAGAGGGGCAGCCGTTTGCCCAGGGCCGGGAGGACGACGACGGCGGCGCCGTCGGCAGCATTGTTGAGCTTGTCCTCGTCCTGTGTTCCGCTCGAGAGGATCGCATAGGCCACCCGACCGCTGGGATTCTGCACCTTCCGGCAGAGTTCCGTCGCGGCCGCGACGTCACCCTTGGCCACCATCCGCGTGACGTCACGCACGAACCGCGTTCGATTCATAGCACCGGCGCGGCCGATCACCCACGTGCGTTCCAGGACGATCGCCACGATCAGCACGGCGCAGCCGAGGATCACGAACATGAAGGGTCCGCCGCCTTCGAAGAAGGAGGCCAGGGGTCCGAGAGCATCCATGGTGTCATCGCTCCTGTTGTACTTGCTCGTCTTCGGGTCGCAGTGTCACGGACGGCGGTGTGAGCCGTCCCAGCTCGGGGGCGCGGCGCCCCAGGTCGATCGGATCGATCAGGTACAGCGCGGTCAGCGGTTCCACTGTGCGGAGATGATCGCGGGCGGAGATGAACAGCACACGCGGGACGTCGATCTCTCCCTCGATCGTGATCTCGTCGAGCACGACGGTGCCCGCGTCGTGGGAAACCGTGTCGACGGATGCCGTCACGGGGAGGCGTGCTGCGTGGTCTTCTGCGCCGGGGTCGCGTCGGGATGTGTCGGCGACGGCGTTCGAGGCCACGACGGTCAGCAGTACGATCACGGTCGCCTTCATCGTCGTACCTGCCTTCCGGCGGGGGAGACGTCGTCCCAGGCGAAGGTCGCGGCCAGCCCGTCGGGGTCGTCGACGGCGCCGGTGGCGCGGTACGCCCCGAACCAGTCACGCCCGGCCGCTTCGTCGAAGAAGTAGTAGGTCTCGACGATCGCGAGGTTGTACATGGCGCCGGCCAGGTCGGGGTCGAGGGCGAGAGCGCGCAGGAACGCGGCCTTCGCGCGTTCCGCCTCGCCCGCGTAGAGAAGGGTGATGCCGTAGTTGTTGTGGCTGGCTGCGGAATCCGGGTCCTCGGCCAGAGCACGTTCGGCCAGCTCCGAGGCATCGAGGAATTCGTCGCTGCGCAGCACGTGATACACCTTGGCCGAGTTGACCGACCGCACGCTCTCGAACTCACGAGCGCTGTCCTCCCAGCGACCCAGCGCGTCGTAGTGCAGCGCCAGTCCGGTGCGCAGGGCCTCGGGCAGCGAACCGCGACGTGCCCGCGCTGCTTCGAGACCCTCGATGGCGGTCTCGTGCTCCCCGGCGTCGAACAGGAGTTTGGACCACAGCGAGAGTGCCGCGTCGTGATCGGGCTCGTGTGCGAGGGCCGTGTCGCAGTGGGCGAACGCGGTTTCGGGCGTGCCCGCCTCGGCGTGCAGACGCGCCAGCCGCCAGCGTGCGTCGGCGTCCCCTGGACGGGCGGCCACCTCGCCGAACGCCCGCTCGATCGCGACGCGGCGGGCCACCTCGGGATCCGTGGTGGGAGCCGGACCTCCGCCTCCGGCGCATCCCGCGAGCACGACCGCGATCCCGCAAGCGCCCAGCCAGCGCGTCCGCGATCGGAATCGTCGATGGATCAGGGTCGGCAACGGTCTCATGGTCGTCGGAGGTCCTCGGGCTTCCGGGGGTCGATCACGAATTCCGTGGTGCGGGCGTACTACCGGTCTTCGGTGAGCAAGTCCGGTGCCTCGAAGCGAGAATCGTTCCGGGTGTGCCCGGTCGTGGCGGACCCGGTGCGGTCGTCGTCGTTCGTGGTCTCGTCGATGATCGGGTACTCGAAGCTGGGTTGGTGGAGGAAGCGCCGCGCGATCCGGGGGAACAGTGTGCTCCGGGCGCGGGCGATCCAGGGGGTCGCTGCAGGGTCGGCGCCCGGCTCGTGGTGCAGGAGCAGTTCCCGCAGCGTCGACTCGCCGCGCTCGTGGAAGGTCCATGCCTGCTCCTCGAGCACGTCCTCGTAGGCGAGTCGATCGTCGCCCTGCAGTCCGGCCGGGCGCTCGCTCTGCTGGATCGCGTCGCCCATGTGCAGGAGGGCCTCGCCCAGCCGCTGCGTGGCGGCCTGCGTCCACGGCGCGACCTCACGCTCGATCACGCCACGGTAGGCCGCGATCAGGTCCTGCAGCCGGTCGCGCTTCCGCGCGATCGACGCGGGCAGCGGTTGCGTGAGTTCGACGGCCACGAACCCGTTCCATCCCGAGTCGGCCCGGTGGAACCCGATCGCCGCCAGCAGCTCGTCGGACGCCCGGCCGGGGTGGGCGGCCGCGAACTCGAGATAGGCATCGACGGCGTCCGCGGCGGTTCCGTCGTCCAGTTCTGCGCGAGCCCGGCGTTCACGGACGGCTTGCAGTGTCTGCCGGTCGTTCGGATGACGTTCGAGGTAGATGTCGAGCAGACGTTCGCGGCTGGAACGATCACCGCGGCGCTCGTGGAGGTCGACGGCCCGCAGCCAGGCGTTGCCGGCGTCCTCGGAGCCGGCGAAGGCGTTCGCGTAGGCGACCAGGGTACGTGCCGCCGCACCCAGATCACCGCTGTCCTCGTAGGTGCGGGCGACGTTCCGGTAGGCGTCCGGTACGAGGTCCGCGTCGGAATGGGCCTCGATCAACGTCGTCCATGCGTCGATCGCCAGGGAGTCCCGACCGACCGCCGCATGGGCCACACCGCTGCGGTACAGCGCTCGCTCGGCGTGTTCGGTCTCGGGCCACTGCATGGCCAGCTGCCGCCACAGGTTCGCGGCGGTGGCCGGTCCGCGCGTGGTGTCGGCCTCGACCGACTCCACGTGGAGTTCGTAGGCATGGGGCGCCCAATCGCCGAGTTCGTGGGCGAGCGAATCGCGTCCGGCGGCTCGCGCCGTCGAGGCCGCCGACCGGAAGGCCGAGGACGCGCGATCGTAGGCTTCCATTCGATACAACGCCTGGGCGCGGGTGCGGGCCGCCTCGACCACGCGGGGATCGTCGGGGTGACGTTCGACGAAGTCGCGAGCACGGACGACGACGCGATCGTCCCGACCGTGGGCGGCCTCGAGTCGAAGGGTGCGCCAGTCGAGATCGACGGCACGTTCTGGATCGGAGATGCGCGACCGAAAGGTGTCGGCCAGCTCCAGGAAGTGATGCGCGAGGGAGTCCGGGCCGGTGGTGCGGTCGTCCTCGAGGTTCGACCGGTACCAAGCATCGGCGGTGGTCACGGCGCGCCACGCAGCATCGTCGCCGGTCCTGCTCGTGTCGCGGGCCGCCGTGACGAAGTCGTGGATGGCCGCGGCATGGCGTCCGAGCGCGAGTTCGCACTCTCCGGCCAGGGTTCGCCACTTCACGCTCCGTCGATCGTCCGGCCAGGTGTGGATCGATCGTCGGTGGAGTTCGAGAGCGGCCTGCCACTTCGCGGCGACGTCGGCGGCGTCACGGGCGGCTTCGTGTCGACGGCTGGCCACGCCGACGATGACGTCACGAGCGAAGGTTGCGGCTTCGGCGCGGAGGGAGGCGTCGACCTGTGCTTCGTGCCATGCGTCGCCGGGTACGAACCGGCCGGCCACGGCGAGGACCTCGTCTTCGTCGGTCGCCGCCGTGTTCGCGATCCATCGTCGCGCCGCACCGAAGGCTTCGGGTGCGAGCGGATGACGCCTCAGGAGGAGTCGATCGACCGCAGCGGCCTGCTCGAGCAACGCGTAATCGGACAACAGGGCCGAGAGATCGTCCAGCAGCGCGACGTCGTCGTCGCGCGGGCCGTTGCGCTCGACGGCGGCCAGGAAGGCGGGAGCACCACCGGCGCGGGCCAACGTGCGCAGGTAGAGCGCGCGTGCCTCGGGCCCGAGGTCGAAGGCCGTCGGCGCTCCGGGACCAGCGTGCAGATCGAGCAGACGGCGGAGGGTGTCGATGGACTCGATGCCACGGCCGGTCACGTGCGCGCTCCAGGCCCGTTGGTACAGGGCGACGGCCTGGATCTCGGGATCCGACGAACGCGAGGCGACGCGCAGCGGGGGCAACGCGGTGTCGTGGTCGCCGTTCTCGAAGGCGATCTCTCCGAGTCGTAGCTGCGCGACGTCGACCAGCGGCGAGTCCGGGAAGTCGTCGACCAGGCGCGTGAGATGCCGACGCGCCTCGGGATCTCCGCGATCCGCCTGCAGCATTCCCAGGTGCAGCAGGACGAGGTCACGGCGCGCGAACAGCTGGTCTTCGTCGAGGATCGTGCGGAACAGGGCGAGCGCGGGCTCGATGTCGAGCAGGGGTGCGAGTGCGCGGCTACCGGCGTCTTCGTGCTCGAGCCAATCCTGCATGCTCGCCCGGAAGTCGGCGCGGGCAGTCGCCAGTTCGAGGTCGGCCCACCGGTAGCGGGCGTCGCCCCGGACCAACGGGTCGCAGCCGGCCTCGACGAACGCGGCCCACCGTTCGCGCGCCTCGTCGCGGAGATGTGCATCGCCGGCACGGGCGAGGTTCGTGGTGGCTACGGCCGCGCCGTAGGCGACCGCTTCGCGGTGGCGCTGCTGCCGGTCGCGGAGTCGGGCGAGCAGTCGTCGAGCCGCGGTGAGTCGCGCCTCCTCGAGCCGGTCGACCCGAGCGGCGTGGCGGGCGCGGGCGGCGTCGACCGCAGCACGCGCGTCGGCGAGCCCGGAATCGGCGCCGAGGGCGACGCGTGCCGTGTCCAGGGTCCGGGATGCCCGCTCCGCTCGATCGCGGAGGGAGTCGGCACGTGCCCACTGTGACGTGACCCCGTCGCCGAACCGACCCGCGAAGACCTCCGCGAACGAGCGCTGCACCGACTGCCGTGTGTCGTCGGCGAAGCGCGTGACGGTGACACGGGCGGAGTCGGCCCAGGCGGCCTCGGCGTCGAGGTGGTGGGCGGGCACGGGGACACGGGGATCCGGGGGTGGGTCGCGTCGGGCCATGGGCCCGCGGCCGTACCATCGGCCGAGCGTCCTCGCGCGTCGCGCCTGCGCGGCCGCACGCTGGGCGAGTGCCTGCGCGCGGGTGTCGAGGCGTGCGAGCAGGGAATCCTCGAGTACCTGCAGATCGGCGAGGTTTCGCGGGATCTCGGCGTCGAGAGCACGCAGTGTCGCGTTGGCGTCCCGGAGCTGTTCGCGGAGTTCGTCGAGACGTCGGGCGCCACGGCCGAGGTGGGCGTCCCGGCGGGCGAGGTCCGCGGTCACGCCCTCGAGACGGTGCCGAGCATGTCGTAGAGCGCGCGCGGCGACGGCCACCGAGTCCGCGAGCGAACGGTCTCGGCGCAGCGCCGCCACCGGCAGTCGTGGGACTCCGCTGGACCACGGCGCGGCCTCGTCGACGCGCAGCCAGTCCTCCGCGGGAGGCAGGTCCCGACCAGGCTCGAGAAGGGCTTCGTCGAGCCGATCGAGCGCTCGACTCCACGTCGCGGTGTCGGCGGGAATGTGGGTCGCCGTCGCCTCGGCCCACCGTGTGGCCGCCCAGGACGCGAAATGCGTCGAATCGTCGGCGATCACGGTCAGGCTCGCGGCCTCCGCGTCGAGGAGCCCTTCGAGCTCCAGGTAGAGGGCGCGTGCCGTGCTGTCCCGCCCTGCTGCGAGTCGGCCCGCGGCGTGGTGCAGCTGCGCATCGAAGCGGGTGGGATGATCGGGATGTCGCTCGAGCCAGGAGGCCAGAGTTCCGTCGTCGCCGTGCAGGGCACCGACGAGATCCACCCACGCGGCGAGTGGGCCGTGGGGATCCACGCGGTCGAACCAGGTGCCCGGGTCCTCGCCGCGCTCGAGAGCGCGGAGCCCGAGTGCGAAGGCAGCTTCGTCGACCACGCGGCGGTCGAAGTCGGTTTCGGCGTCGCTGCGCGCGAGCCGCTCGCGGACCGACCACACCGCCGGATCGGAGATCGATGCGAGGGCCCGGATGCGCAGGTGCAGGAGAAGTGTGCGCAGGCGGTCCGGGACGTCGATCGTGGCCAGCAGGGCCCGTGCCGTGGCGGGATCGTCGGAATCGAGAGCATGGGCCGCGAGGACCAGTGTCGACTCGGCCGCGCGGCCGGTGCCGACGAGCTCGTCGTCTTCGCTCCAGCGCAGGACGTCGGCCCAGGTCGCAGCACGTTCCGGGAGGGACGAGGCAGGCGGTGTCCCCGGATCCAGGCGTAGACGCAGCAGAACGGCACGGGTGGTCGGTCCCGTCGTGGTGTCGAGGTGCGCGATGGCGGTCAGCGTGTCCCCTCGCGCGAGCGACCAGCGTGCGCGGTCGAAGCCCGTGGTGAGGCTGGCCTGGGCGGCGCTCGACAGGAGCACCGCGACCAACATGCCCGCGCGCAGGATCATCGGGCCCAGGCCTCGCTCTTCAGTGTCGAGGGTGGATCCGCCGACTCCAGGTCCACCTGCACGAACGTCAGGCGGTCGCGGACCGCTCGCACGCGCACCGATCCGAGTTCGTGGGTGCTCCCGTCGGATCGTTCCACCGACAGCCCGAGTTCGTGCAGGCGTGGCTCGACGAAGTCGTGCAGGAGCGTGGCGATGGCGCCTCGACGCAGGGCCTCCCGGCTGACGTCGTCGAGTGCGACGCGGACAGGATCGCCGTCGACGTGGTGCACGAGGATCGCCACGGCTTCGTCGTCGGGCAGACCGGTAGCGAGAAGGGCCAGTGCCGTTTCCTGGCGGTCGAGGTAGTCCCGCTCGATCGCGTGCAAACGCCCGGCCTGGGCGGTGAGCAACGAATCGAGGTGATCGAGACGAGTCTCGATAGTGGCCAGCGCCTCGATCCGATGCAGCAGGTCCCGGCCTCGGGTCCCGTCACCTTCGCCGCCCAGCGAATCGCGAGCCGCGTCCAGGTCCCGGTCCAGTCCGCGCAGCCATTGCTGGTGGGCGGAGAGTTCACGGGCCTCGCTCGTGCGCCACTCGGAGCGTGTGCGCAGTCGATCGAGCTGCCCGCGGAGGAACTCGCGGTTCTCGCGCAGGAACCGAAGCGACTCCGTCGAGTCGAGCTCCTGGCGTTCCACCTGCACCGTGGCAGTCTCGCCGGGTCCGTTCGTCGACGAGGCCGCGAGCAACAGCAGGAGGACGGGGATCGCGCTCATCGGGATCACCCCTTCCACCGTCGGAGAACGTCTCCGCTCGCGGCGTCGACGACGATCCACAGGGAGGGCTGTCCGTCGGCGTCGTACACGCAGGTCCAGGTCGTGCGGTCCGGCTCGTCGAGATGGAGCAGCCCGCGCGTGAGGACCATGTTGCGGAGCCGGGCGGCATGCAGTTCGCGGTATTCCGCGCCACCGGCTTCGTCGGCGTGGCGGAGGGCTTCGTCGCTGTCGATCCATCCCGCCGTGAGAGGCGGGACGTCGAAGTCGAAGCCGAGCGACCGTGCCTCGACCACGTCGCCGTCACGCAACGAGTAGCCTCGGGCCTCGTCGCGCGTCTTCGACCAGAACAGGAAACCCCATCGCGCAGCACGTCCATCGACCCCGACGCGGGCGTCGTTCTCCACGTAGACCAGGCGCGCGTCGTCGGACCACGCACGGGCGGCGTCCGTGGCCAGCTCGGCGACATCGGCAGCGGCGACGGGTGCCTCGTCGGCACGCGCGCCCGTTGCGGACGTGCCGAGCAGGATCAGGAGGATGAGTGGGGTTCGCATTCGCATGGTGTCTCCGGGGATCGCGGCTCAGAAGAGGACCGACGTTCCCATGCTGAACTCGAGGTTGTCGTTGTCGTCGCGGGCCGCGCCGAGTCCCGAGGTGAAGCGATGCGCGCGGACTTCCCAGCGGATCGCGACACGGCGATGCACGTACATGGTGGTTCCGCCGCCGAAGTTCAGTCCGCTCTCGGTCTCGCCACGCATGATCGTGGAGCCCGCGCCGAAGGTGAGGTAGGGAACGAGCTGTCGCCCCGGCAGCAGTTTCAGGTTCACGTTCAGCGCGTAGAACAGCAGATGGAAGTCCTCTTCGGCGAGCTCGAGATCGAAGAGGCTCTCGACGATCTCGGCGGGGCGCACGATGTGCGACCAGCCCACGGTGCCTTCCACGTCGACGTACTCGAAGAGGAAGTAGGACAAGCGGCCACCCAGGAGCAGTGCGTTGGACTTGCGGTCGAAGGAGTACGCACCACCGAAGCCGGTGAGCGCGAAGCTGCCCACGCGTGAGAACAGTCGAGGGTTCGGTCGGAATTCCAATCCACTGAGATCGTGGAACTGGTGGCACAAGGCGGTGTGCACCCATCCGGTGCGGACCGCGTCGATTCGTACGTTGAACCAGTCGCCCTTCTTGGCCAGCACGGCGAAGCGCTCGCCCTGCTCGTGGAAACCGACCACGGCGAATTCCTCGCCCGGTCCGGTACGCAGCACGGCGTCGTCGGCCGTGATCTCGACCATGAGCTCGTCCGACACGAAGGGGTCATCGGGGTCGAGAGGTTCGACTTCGTCGGCGTGCGCGGTCGTCGGTGACGCGAGCAGGCAGAAGACGGCGAGCGCGGATGTCGCCCGGACTACGGCGTTCATGGCGAGGTCTCCGGGTTCGAGGAGGACCAACCGACGACACGCACGAAGAGCCCGATGTCGACCGATCGGAAGCTCTCCTCGGATTCGACGATCGTCGAGCCACTGCGGTGGGCGGTGTCGAGTTCGAAGCGCCGGGCAACGGCGCTCAGGCCGAGCATCAGGGCCGGTCGCAGACGGACGGAGACCCGCGCGTCGAGCGAGCGGGTCCAGGTCCCGACCGGATCGAAGCGAACGTCGATCGGAACGCCGTCGACGTCGGTGCGCAGGACCTCGGGCGCCCAGCTCGAGCGCAGTCGACCGCCCCCCGCACCGAGTTCGAGGCGCACCGGGCCGTGCCGGAGCACGGTCGCACGGAGCGTGATGCCGGCCTCGAACAGCGTGACCGTTGTCGCGGTGACGTCCCCGAGCCCCGTTGCTTGTTCGGTCGCACTCCGGCTCGCGCCGACGGACAACGACCAGCGTTCGTTGCGCAGGGTGAGGTCGGCGCCGGCGAAGGGTCGCGCGCCGACGTCCCAGCGGAAGTCGGACAGGTGTGCGTCGAGCACACGGAAGCCGGTGCGGGGTTCGATCCCGACGGACCAGTCGGCGTGGGCAGCGGAGACCAGGGTGGCCCACGCGACGAGAACCAGGGGCGCGGCCTTCACGGTGTGGGCTCCGGATGGAAGACGAGCGGGCGCCCCTGTGCGAGCACCTCGTGTTCGTGGGTGTCGAAGGGCCGTACCACGAGCGAATCACGGCCGTCGGCCAGTTCGACCTCTTCGCCGTCACCCATGTACAGGACCAGGAAGACCGATGGCGCGGGATTCGCGGGGGCGCCTTCGGTCGGGGCAGGGGTCGCAGGCACGCGCACCTGGAATTCCATGGGGACCGTACGGCGCAGCTGCGGGAAACCGGCCAGGGCCTTCACGGAGCGAGCCACGGAAGTCGATCGGCGCAGGAGTCGGTCGACGCTCTCCGACGCCAGCACCAGGTCCTCGTCGTCGAGAGCGAGCGAGTCGACGGTCAGGTCGGACGCGACGCGGACCTCGCCCACCAGGAATCCGGTCACCAGGCGACGGAACGTGACGCGACCGTCCAGACGAATGGTCGCCGTATCGCCGGATCGGAGATCCGCACTGTCCGGAGCCGCGACTCCGATCATCTCGAGATGCGTCCAGCGTTCCTGGATCGGAGGGTCGCCGAGGCATCCGGCCAGGAGGCCGGATGCCAGGGCACCGATCAGTACGAGATGGCGGATCAAGGCGGCCCCCCTACTTCACGAGGGCGAGCTTGCCCGAGAACGAGGTGTCGCCGAGCTCGACGCGGTACAAGTAGATCCCGCTCCCGACGGTCTCACCGGTGTCGTCGGTGCCGTTCCAGTCGAAGCCATGACGGCCGGGTGCGTAGCGGCGCGGGGGTAGGCGACGCACGACGCGTCCGCGGGTGTCGACGATCTCGAGCGAGGCCTCCAGCGACCGGCCGTCGGGCACGACGAACTCGATCGTCGTCCGCGGATTGAAGGGATTGGGCGAGGCGCCGAGCACGAGCGCGGTTCGCGGGCGCGCGCTCCGGTCTCCATCGCTCGTGAACTCCACCGTGGACCGGGAGGTCCGCGCCGCGTCGTGGTGCGACACGGCTTCGATTTCGAGGGTCAGCTGGCCCGCGGGGAGTCCGGCCGCGAGCGAGGCGAGGTCAGTGTTGACGGATCCGGACGCTCGCGGCCCCAGGCGGGTTTCACGGAGCAAGCGACGACCGCTGGTGTCGTGCACACGGACCACGACGTCGGCGTGATCGGTGAGCGTGAAGTGCAGGGCGCCCTCGACCACGGCGAGGCCGCGGATCTCGACGCCGAGGTCCACCCTGCGCAGGCCGCTGTGCTCACCCCAGCGGTCCACGAGCACCGCGCTGCCACGCCCCTCGCGCGTGACGGTCCCACGGCTGTGGTCGTGCACGGTCACTCTCGGCACGTGCACGCCGCGCGGTTCCTGGAGTCCTTCGCGGAGGCTCGCCAGGGGCACGAGGTCGGAGGTGAACTTGCGGACCTCGCCTCCGCGCGGCGAGGCCGCGTAGACGTTGCCCCGGGCATCGGTGTCGAGCGAGGTGATC
>DATFKK010000119.1 GCA_035268685.1 Candidatus Krumholzibacteriia bacterium
CGCAACCTGGAGATCGACCACGTCGAACCCTTCGCGCTCGGTGGCTCGCACGAAGCCGAGAACCTCCGTGTCCTCTGCGCGGCGCACAACCGGCGGGCCGCCGAACGGGTCTTCGGGACGCGTCCGCGGTGGAAGTCGCACCGCGATCGGTGCTGATCGAACGGGATTCCGGGGACTCCGAGCCGTGACAGGTCGTGCATCGATCGGCTTCGCCGGGCGGCGGCGGGTCGAGTTTCGGTGGGCCGAGCGTTGGAGGGCCGAGGATCGGCGGGCGAGTGTCGGAGCGGCACGCGCCCGTCACGAAGGAACCCGCCCCGGCAGGCCGGGACGGGCTCTTCGAAAGGTCCGCGTTGCGATCGCAAGACCACGATCGCACCACGACGATGCGGCGAGTTACTCGCCCTGCGTGTTCTCGGTCGACTCCATGACGGCGGCGTACTGGGCCTCGTACTGGTCGACGACGTCGGCCTTCGCCGAGGTGACCAGCATCATCACGCCGGACTCGGTCTTGGCCATCTCGACGGTGCAGTTCTCGTCGGCGGCCACGTTCTTGGCCAGATCACAGGCGAAGCCCTGGCAACCGCTCTCGGCGCTCTTCTGCAGGAAGGCGACCGTCTCGGCGTTCTTGCCATGGTAGAAGACGGCCATCGCACCCGACGGCATGCGCACGGTCTCGAGCTTCACGGCCTTGGCCATCTCGGCCTGGTTGCTCTCACAGGCACCGGCCTTGGCGGTCTTCGTCGCACTGCTGCCGCAGCCGGCACCGGCGACCTTGGTCGTCGCGGCGGCCTTCGCGCTGCTGTCGCAGCCACTGGCCTTGGCCGTCTTCGCCGCGGCGGCCTTCGCGCTGCTGTCGCAGCCACCAGCCTTGGCGGTCTTCGTCGCGGCGGCCTTCGCGCTGCTGTCGCAGGCATCGGCCTTGGCGGTCTTCGTCGCGGCGGCCTTCGCACTGCTGTCGCAGCCACCGGCCTTGGCGGTCTTCGTCGCGGCGGCCTTCGCGCTGCTGTCGCAGGCACCGGCCTTGGCGGTCTTCGTCGCGGCGGCCTTCGCGCTGCTGTCGCAGCCACCGGCCTTGGCGGTCTTCGCCGTGGCGGCCTTCGCGCTGCTGTCGCAGGCACCAGCCTTGGCCGTCTTCGCCGCGGCGGCCTTCGCGCTGCTGTCGCAGCCACCGGCCTTGGCGGTCTTCGCCGCGGCGGCCTTCGCACTGCTGTCGCAGCCACCGGCCTTGGCGGTCTTCGTCGCGGCGGCCTTCGCGCTGCTGTCGCAGGCACCGGCCTTGGCCATCGCGGTCTCGGCCTTGGCGGTCTCGGCCTTGGCGGTCTTGCTGCTACAGTCACCGGCGAACGCCGAGGTGGCCATGAAGCCGACGACGAGCGTCGACAGGGCCAGGATCTTCATCGTGCGCATGGTCGATCGAACCTTCCGGGCGGGGGATCTCATGACGTCATCGAACCAGGGGATGATGCAGGTGCATCATGCACGCGGGTCAATATACGCGATTCCTCCGGAGCGGGTGTCAACAGATCGTCAGGGAAACGTCACCTGTCGGCCTCGGCGTGGGCCGATCAGGCCTTCCGCGCGACCACGAGATGAGCGATTCCGAATGTCTGTGGACGGACCAGCGGCTCCGGCTCGAAGCCCGCAGCGCTCAGACGGCGCCTGAATTCGGCAACGGTGACGAATCGACCCATGGACGAGGGCAGGTACGCGTAGGCCTCGGGAGCTCCGCCCACGATCCGGCCGAGCGCCGGCACGACCCGCGACAGATAGAAGGACACGGGCGCTTCCATCCATGCCCGGCGCACACGGAAGAACTCGAGCACCAGGAGCTGCCCTCCGGGACGGAGCACACGGGCGATATCGGCCAGGCCCTGGTCGAGGGAGCCCAGGTTCCGTAGGCCGAAGGCCACCATGACGGCGTCGAAGGAGCCATCGGCGAAGGGCAGGCGCTGCGTGTCGGCGGCGAGCACCCGTGCCGTACGGGCCAGGCGGTTGTTCGCGACACCGGCCTCGAGCATCGGCACGCAGAAATCGCTGGCCACATGGCGCTCACCGCGGCCCATGCGAGCAGCCGTGAGCACGAGCTCGCCGGTCCCCGTGCAGGCATCGAGAACGTCGTGGGCGTCCGCGTCGATCGAGCGCACCAGCCGTTCGCGCCAGCGCGCGTCGAGTCCCAGGCTGAGCAGCCCGTTCATGCGGTCGTACACGCCAGCGATCCCTGCGAACATGTCGCGGATCTGACGGTCGTGGACCTCGGCCCGCTGGCCGGTCGTGTTGTGCGGGGTGTGGTCGGTCATCGACGGCCCGGGACGGGGAGCGGCTCGACCGCAGTAGCGTAGCCGCCGCGGCAGTCGCCCGCCACACGACCCGAGTCTCCGGGTGGCGACCGGACCACGAGCTGGTGTACGCTTGTCCGCCTGTCTGCCACGCCCACCACCGCGCGCCCACTCCATGATCCGCGACGTCGAAACACTGAGCCCCCCACCGGTCCACAACCGGCTGCACCATGCCGCCGGTCTCGCGCTCCTGGCGTTGAATTCGGTCCGGCACCGTGTGCTCGGCTATCGCACGCCCCGACCGCAGTCGGCCGCCGATGCGGACGAGACCCTCCACTACGACCGCGCGGTCTTCGAGAACTGGGTTCAGCACCTGCGCGACTATCTGCAGCGGGACCCGATCCTGCCGGGGCACGCGGTGCTCGAGATCGGGCCCGGACCGGACCTGGGAACCGGCCTACTCTGGCTCGCGGCCGGTGCGGAGAGCTACACGGCCATCGACGCGCACCGCCTGGTCCCGAGCCGACGTGCCGGAGAGCTCCACCGCGCTCTCGCCGCGGGAATCGCCGGACAGGACGTGGAGCTCCTCGACCGACTGCACGACGCCATCGACGCGCTCGAGGCCGGAGACCCGGACTCCCCGCTGCGATACCGCGTGATCGAGAACTTCGACCTCGGCAGACTGCCGAAGGATCGCTACGACCTCGTGGTCAGCCATTCCGCCCTGGAACACCTCTCGCAGGTCGGGACGAGCTTCGCGCAGTTGAGCGATGCCGTGACCGATCGAGCGCACCTGGTGGCCGAGATCGACCTGCAGACCCACACCCGATGGATCCGGGACCACGATCCCCTGAACATCTACCGGTACAGCCGGAAGCTCTATCGCTCCCTGGGCTTCTCCGGGATTCCCAATCGTGTGCGGCCCGACGACTATCTCGCGCACCTGGAGCGCTCGGGCTGGTACGATCTACGGGTCTACCCGCGCCGCGTGCTCGAGATCGACTACGTGCGGCAGGTCGAACCCACACTGGCCCCGCGCTACCGGGGTGACCTCGAGCAACTGGCCTGGATGAGCATCGTGCTGTGTGCCTCTCGCCGGGGTGAGCGCAGCTGGAGGAAACCCGCGGCGTGACCACGACGACCGACCCGACTCTCCTGCCCGCCGACCTCGCCCCGACGCGCGTGCGCTGGTCGTGGAACATCGCGGTCCTGCTGATGACGATCGCCCTCTCGTTCGCGTTCTACGGGATCGCTCTCGACAACCCCTTCTGGCACGCCGAGGACTTCGAGGTCGTCCGCACGGCCCGTACGATCGACGCCGACCCCTCGGTCCTGCTGCGCAACGACGTGGTCGAGCGCCACCACCCCGTCCCGCTGGGGTTGTTCTGGCTCGAGTACCGCCTCTTCGGCGCCGAGCCCGTGGGGTGGTACGCGACCAACCTCCTTCTGCACGGGATCAACGCCTTTCTCGTGTACTGGCTGGTCACCGCCCTCCTCTACGACCGCCGCATCGCGATCCTGGCCGGAGTGCTGTTCGCGGTGGGGGTGGGGAGCTACGGGAAAGCGGTCTTGTTCGTCGCCGGTGCCGAGAACCTCCTGATCACCACGCTGTACCTGCTGATCCTGAACCTGTACATCCGCAACGACCTCTTCGGTGGCGGACGGATGTTCAGCCCGCGCTACCTGGCCGTCCTGCTCCTGTTCCTGCTGGTGAGCTTCGCGCGCCCCACGACCTTCGCGCTGGTCGGGGGACTTCTCGCGTACAAGTTCTTCTTCCGGGGGGAACGCGGCAGCGATCGGAAGATCCTCGAGCCACACCTGCTGGTGCTCGTGCTGGGTGCGGTCGCGTTCTCGATCGTCCGACAGCTCACCGGCGTGGTCGACTTCACGTGGACCGCCGCGGGCCAGGGACCCCTGGAATTCGCGGGGAACTTCGTGCGGAACATGATCAACTACCTGATCCACATGTTCTTCCCGATCCACGTGAGTCAGCTGGTGGAACGCGGGCACCCGCTCGTGCAGCTCGTCTACGCCGTCGCTCCCGTGCTGCGGGTGCTGATCGGGTGGGCGATCATCAGCTACAGCATCTTCGGCTTCGTCTTCGGCAACCGGACCATCCGCTTCTTCCTCGCCTGGACGCTGATCAGCGTCCTCCCCTACTGCGCGATCCAGTTCCCCGACGACTGGCTCAACATCCGCTACCTGTATCAGGTCTCGGTGGGTTTCGTGTTCATCGTGGCGTCGGGAACGGTGCTCTCGATGGACCTGTTGCACCGCCGGCGGTGGAGGAGCCTGCTCCCGCTGCTGGTCCCGGCACTGTTCGTGGTGCTGTCGGGCTTCATCACCCACAAGCTCGACACGAAGTACGAGATCGAAGGCGCGCGGACCGAGGCCCGCATCCAGGCCGAAGCACTGGACGAAGATCTTCCACGCTGAGTCCGGGCTGGGCGAACCCTTCCTCCCGGCCTATGGTGTCGGCGGAAGGGAGCGGACATGGCGATCATCCGGATCGAAGGACTGACCAAGGCCTTCCGCGACGGGGAACAGACCCACACCGTTCTCGACGGACTCGATCTCGAGATCGCCGACGGACAGTTCCTCGCTCTGCTCGGCCGCAGCGGCTCGGGCAAGAGCACCCTCCTGAACTGTCTCGCCGGCATCGAGACCCCGGACACCGGATCGATCCACGTCGACGACGTCGAGCTCACCGCCCTGGGTGACCGCGAGCGCACGCACCTGCGGCGTGACCGCATCGGGATCGTCTTCCAGTTCTTCAACCTGCTGCCGATCCTTCCGGTGCTCGAGAACGTGGCCCTGCCCGCGCTGCTGCGCGGGCGCCCGCGCGGCGAGGTCTTCGAACGTGCCCACCACCTGCTGCAGGAGCTGGACCTCGACGACCGTGCGTCCGAGATGCCCGACCATCTGAGCGGCGGCGAACAGCAACGTGTGGCCACCGCGCGCGCACTGATCAACGAGCCGGCCCTGCTGCTGGCCGACGAACCGACCGGGAATCTCGACGCCGACACCGCGGAACGAACGCTCGATCTGCTGCGCCAGGTGAACCAGCGACACGGCGTGACCGTGCTCCTGGTGACCCACGCCGACGAGGCCGCGCGGACGGCCCAGCGCGTCGCACACCTGGTGGGCGGGCGGATCGAATGGCCGCCGGAACCCGTGGTCGAGGAGGCACCTTCCGAAGAGGCCCCGGCCGAAGAAGCAGCAGCAGCCCCGGCCGTCGAAGCTCCGAAGAAGAAAAAGAGGAAGAAAGGACCGCCCAAGGGCGCACTGTTCAAGAAGGTGGAGGCACCCGAGCCGGAACCGGAGCCGGCATCCGACCCGCCCCACGAGCCGGCGACCGGGGCCGAGGGCACGACGACCACTCCATCTCCACCCGACGACCCGCCAGCGGCGGAGAGCCAGGCCTCCGCCGAGGCCGCGAAGCCCGCAGAGGAATCGACCGAGCCGAAGCCCAGGCCGAAGGTCCGACCCTCGGCCAAGGCCGCGGCGCTGTTCCAGAAGTCCGATCCCGACGCCGACCCGGACAGCGGCGACGACGACGGGTCCTGATGTTCCGACTGCTGCGGTTGGTCCACCTGCCGTTCTGGGAGAAACACCCGACGCAGGCACTGCTCCCCGCGCTGGGCATCGCGCTGGGCGTGGCCGCCATCATCGCCATCGACCTCGGCAGCGGAAGCACCGTCAGCAGCTTTCGGCGCACCGTCGAGCGGCTCGAGGGTCGCGCGACGCATCAGGTACTGCCCGGTCGCGGGGGACTGCAGGGCGAACTGGCCGTCGAGCTGTCGTACCTGCCCGGAGTCGATGCGGCTGCCCCCGTCCTCGAGAGCTTCCTGCTGGCCCAGGAGCCGCTGCGCCTCTACGGCATCGATCCGCTCAGCGAGGCCGGCGTCCGCGACCTCGGCCTGGAACTCGACGACACGGAGTTCGACGTCGAAGAGGCGACCCAGCGTTTCTTCGGGCTCATGGCCGAACCCGGGGCCCTGCTGATCAGCGAGGACTTCCTCGAGCGCCACGACCTCGAAGCCGGCGATCGCCTCGACGTGGCCGTGGGCTCGTTCCGGCGCGAGGCCTTCGTCCTCGGCGCGCTGCCCGACGAGATCGACGGCCTCGAGGTTCCCGACAACTTCGCGCTGGCCGACCTGGCCACGGCCCAGGAACTGACGGGGCGCGACGACGTGACCCGGATCGATCTCGTCGTCGACGACGAGGACCGCCGCGCGACCCTGGCCGACATCCGCGCCGCGCTGCCGGTGGGCGCGCGCATCGAGGAGCCCGGCGGCTCGGCCCGCTACCTCGAGACCATGCTCTCGGCCCTGAGCATGAACCTGGGCGCGCTCAGCTACCTGGCGCTGTTCGTGTCGCTGTTCCTGATCTACAACGCGCTGCTGCTGGCGGTCCTGCGGCGGCGGCCGCAGTTGGGCGTGGTGCGTTGCCTCGGCGCGACCCGACGCGAGGTCCTCGGCGCCTGGCTGATCGAAGCCGCCCTGATCGCGACGATCGGAACGGTCCTGGGAATCCTCCTCGGCATCGGGGCTGGTCGTTTCGCCCTGGAGGGAATCTCGCAGACGGCGAGCGACCTGTACGGTTACGTTCGGGCCGACACCCTGGAGCTCGTTCCCTCGACGCTGATCAAAGCAGTGGTGGTGGGCGTCGTGGCCACGCTCGTGGCCGCACTGTGGCCCGCTTCGGAGGCCGCCTCGACCCCCCCGGCACACACCGCGTCGCGCGGCGACGTCGAAACCACCACGCGGGCCCGGCTGCAACGCATGCCCTGGCTGGCGGTCCCGCTCGGTCTGATCGCCGTGGTGGGCCTCGCGTGGCCGACGACGAGTCCGTTGCCCGGCTACGTCGCCGCGATCGGTCTCGCGCTCGGTGCAGCGGTCGTCGTGCCGTTGCTGGGCAGTATGGTCCTCGAGCGTGTGCAGCCGCTCCTGGCCCGCGTCGGCGGCGAGGTCGCCGCGCTGGCCGCGCGCAACATCCGCGCCTCGCTCAGCCGCACGGGCGTGGCACTGGCCGCACTCACCGTGGCGCTGTCGATGTCGATCGCCATGGGCACGATGGTCGCGAGCTTCCACGCCGAAGTGAAGGACTGGATCGCCGACTCCGTGCGCGCCGACGTCTACATCGGCCCGGCCACCGCCGAGGTCGACCGTCTGCAGGCGCGGCTGGATCCGGCGCTGGTCGCGCTGCTGCGCCATCGTGAGGGCGTCGAGGCCGTCGACACCTACCGCGGCCTCATGGCCGAGGCCGAGGGCGTACAGACCTTCACCGCCGGCGTCGACATCGACGTGTTCCGCCGTGGCGCCGAACCCACGCTGATCGCCGGACCGAACGTGGACGTCTTCCTCGACCGCATCGAGAGCGGGCAGGCCGGGATCAGTGAAACGCTCATGCGCCGCACCGAGCTGCGTCCCGGAGACACCTTCGAGATGGAGGTCCGAGGTCAGACCGAGGAACTGACCGTGGCCGGCGTGTACCGCGACTACTCCAGCGACCGCGGCGTGGTGCTGCTCGACCAGCGCACGTGGAGGCTGACCTTCGGCGACCACGATCCGAACTCGGTCGCTCTCTACCTCGAGGAGGGAGTCGACACCGACGCCTTCATCGACGCACTGAAGCTGGACCTGGCCGACACCTGGGCGGTGGAGATCAACAGCAACGAGAGTCTGCGCCGGCAGGCCGACGAGGTCTTCGCCCGCACCTTCTCGGTGGCCGATGCCCTCGAAGTGATCGGCATCGCCGTCGCCGCGATCGGTATCCTGGCCGCGCTCCTGGCCATGCTCATGGAGCGTCGGCGTGAGCTGGCCACGCTGCGCGCCCTCGGTCTCACACGGCGGCAGCTACGCAACATGCTGCTGGGCGAATCGGTCCTGCTCGCCACCCTGGCCTGGCTGTTCGCCCTTCTGTGCGGCAGTGGTCTCGCCTGGATCCTGCTGCGCGTGATCAACCTGCGCAGCTTCGGATGGATGCTCCCCTTCCACGTGCCCTGGGGCGAGTGGATGCTGAACCTGGGGTGGAGCCTGCTCGCCGCCGGCCTGGCCACCTTGATCCCGATCGTGCGCGGACGGAAGATGAGCGTGGCCGCCTCCCTGCGCGAGGAGTGACGTGGTGCGTGTCCTGACCCTGCTCCTGCTGCTGCTCGTGACTCCCCTCCTCGCGTCGCCCCAGTCGCAGACGGAGGCACCCGACTTCCGTCGCGCCGAGGGTCCCTGGAACTGGGACTTCCCCCGCGACCACGCCGCCCATCCCCGGTTCGGTACCGAGTGGTGGTACTTCACCGGCAGCCTGGTCGATTCGCACGACCACCGCTTCGGCTACGAGCTCACCTTCTTCCGCGTGGGGCTGCGCCCGCGTGCGGTCGAGAGTGAGTCGGCGTGGAGGGCCAAGGACATCGTCCTGGCGCACTTCGCCGTGACCGAGGTCGACTGGGAACGCTTCCACCTGCGCGAACGCACCCAGCGCGCCGCGGCCGGCATGGCCGGTGCCGACACCACCCGCATGCGCGTCTGGGTGGGCGACTGGGTCGCCCAGCAACGCGACGACGGCACCTTCCACCTGCGCGCACGCCAGGAAGGGCTGGGCATCGACCTCGAGCTGCGCATGCAGCGTCCGCCGGTACTGCACGGCGACGACGGCCTGTCGTACAAGACCAGCGACCGGTCGCAGGCCAGCTACTACTACAGCATTCCCCGCCTGCAGACCTCGGGAACCCTCGTGCTCGACGGCGACCCGCGTCCGGTGTCGGGAATGACCTGGATGGACCAGGAGTTCTTCACCGGCGACTCGCCGCGCGAGGGTTTCTCGTGGGACTGGTTCAGCGCACGCCTGGCCGACGGGCGCGACCTCATGTTCTTCCGCGTGCGCCGTGGCAACACCGTCGACGTGCCGGTGGGAACCGTCGTCGAGGCCGACGGGAGCGCCCGTCCGCTCGACACCAGCGGTGCGACCTTCACTCCGGGCGAAACCTGGACGAGTCCGTGGACCGGCGCCACCTATCCGGTGCAGTGGACGGTCACCTTCCCCGCCGAGGACGCACGCCTGGAGATCCGGGCCCTGCTCGACGAACAGGAGGTCCACGCCGAGCAGACCGTGGGCTTCGCCTACTGGGAGGGGCTGAGCCGCTACGAGGGCACCTGGAACGGCGACGCCGTCACGGGGGAGGGCTACGTGGAACTCACCGGCTACGACTCCGGGTCGTCGTCGCGCCGTTGAGCATGACGCGCGCCGAGCACGATCTCCGGACGGCCGGTGCGTGGTCCGCGCTCGCCCTCGCGCTGGCCGCGCTGCGACTCCCGCTTCTCACCCTCCCGGGCCTCGGGCGCGACGAGGCGACCTACGTCTACTGGTCGCACCACCCCGAGCCCGGCTACGTGCCGCTCCTCCAGTTGCTCGTGGCGATCGGACGACCCCTCCCGCTGCTCGCCGAGGCCCGCTGGGTACCCTTCGTCGCCGGCCTGCTGGTCCTCGTGGTCTTCGAGCGTTGGCTGCGGTCGCGTGGACTCGATCTGCGCGATCGCTGGATCGCCGTGGCACTGGTCGGGCTGTGTCCGTGGCAGACCTATGCGGGGTCGATCCTGCATCCCGACGATCTGCAGCTCGTCGTGATCATGGGCTTCGCGCTCGCGGCGCGCGCGGGACGCGTGGGGTGGGTCGTGTTCCTGGCCGGCCTCGCTCCGTGGGCGAAGACCAGCGGCGTGCTCGTGACCGTGGTCGGAATCTGGTGGCTGTGGAGGTCCGCACGTCCGGCCCGGGGGCGCGCGATCGCCGTGGTCGTGGCACTCGCGTCGCCGTCGCTGCTCGCACTCGACGCCGATCTGCTGCGAGGAATTCTCAGCTTCGCCCGCACCGCCCCCGACACCGGGCCCCTTGCCCGGCTGGGCCTGCTCGTCCTCGGCACTCTGGTCCTCGCCGGGCCGGTCCTCCCCGTGCTCGCCGGCCGGGGCGCGCTCGAGATCCGACGGCGCCGCACCGATCCCGCCGTGATCCTGGCGCTCGCGTTCGTCGCCGCCTTCGGTGTGGCCGCCGTCGTGAACGGACAGGTGAAGGGCAACTGGATGCTGCCCGCGGTGCTACTGCTGTGGCCGGCCGACCTGCGGTGGAGACACGGCGGTCGCGCTGCTCTCGCCATCGGGTCCACGGCGTTGCTCTCGGCGGTGATCGTCTTCGGCTTCGTCCGTGTCGACCTGACAC
>DATFKK010000120.1 GCA_035268685.1 Candidatus Krumholzibacteriia bacterium
GGCCACGGGCCGCCGGAATGATTGTGGTACTTGCAGTTACGGTTGGGGCAGTGGGGAGGCGTCCAACCGTTCGTCGGTCGATTGGTACGCATGACCCCGGATCCTTGCGAATCCGGGGCCATGAACAATCATCGAGGCAGATCAGTTTTTATACATGTAGACCTTGAAGGTGCCGTTGCGCTCGATCACCGAATCCACCCAATCGAACTCCGCCACGTCCCCGTTCGCCCGATCCTTCGCGCGTACCGTCACCCCGTTGTACAACCGGAAGTGCTGGAAGTCCTCGATCTCGTCGTAGCCGATGCTCTCGAGATCCCACTCCCGGCCACCGGCCTCCAGCTTCGCTTCGCGGATTCCGCTGATGATGTTCGCGTACTGGAAGCGCCACGCATCGGTCCAGTAGGCGAGGGTGTAGGGGCGGGCCTGCGGGAACGACGGCCAGCAGATGATCTCGAACTCTTCCTTGCGGAGAGCGAGATCCACGAGGCCGTAGTCGTTCTCGGCGCCGACTTCCTCGAGCACCCTGCGGATGAGGCCGCGGAGCGTGTCGGCTCCACCGAACAACTCCATTCCCGGGGCGGGCACCTCGCGGTAGCCGCGTTGGACGGAGCGCCACTCGGGATCGTAGGCGATGGCATAGCCCCTGGAGTTGTCGTTCATCGACGGGAACGCGCGGCGGAACTCGAGGTAGTCGGGCCAGCGGGGGTCGCCGGGCAGGGGCACGGTGAAGGTGTCGCGGCCGCTGTTGCTCACGAAGGTGTGGTTCTCGTGGTACTCGATGATGTAGTCGATGTTGAGCGGGGTGCCCGAGGGGCGCGGCTCGACGCCACCGATGGCGATGCCGTTGTCGTCGTAGAGGACACCGGGTTCCTGCTGGGACTCGACGACGGCACCGACGGGCTCGGCGTCGGGGCCGCGGCCGGGCGCCGGCGTGGACTCATCGACTGCGCTGCCGGCATCGGCGGCCGCGGAACTCGAATCCGGGTCGGGGGGCGTGGCGTCATCACCGGTTCCGTCGAAGTAGAGAACGGCACCGACGATGAGGACGATCGCGACGAGTGCGAGCGCGGCGTTGCGGTTCATGGGGATCGTTCCTTCCGGGGATCACCGGGAATCAGAAGTCGTAGCTGATCGATGCTCCGTACTTGGGGCCGACCGCTCGGACGAGGCGACGGGTGTCGAAGGTCGAGCCGTCGACGCGCTCCATCAGGATGTCGTCGTAGAACTCCTCGACGTCCTGCGGAAAGATGTCCTCGACGGACAGCTTGAGCCTGGCATTGGGCCCGAGTCGGGTGGAGAAGGCCGCATCGACCACGAGGGGTGGGTCGATGAAGGTCTGCAGGGCCGCCGACTCCTGCCGCAGACCGAAGTCCTTGAACAGCAGCGAGAAGTCCTGGTTCCCGTTGCCGTAGAACAGACCCAGGTTGAAGGCGGAGTCGGCCTGACCGGTCAGACGATTCTCCTGGACCTCGGTCCCGTCGGGGCTCGGCTGGGGGTCGCCATCGGGGTCCACCACGTTGAACAGCTCGTTCTCGGCGCGGATGGGGTCGAGGTCGATGGACGACGAGATCCCGGAGTAGTTGAACGTGAACCCCCAGTTGCGCAGTGCGGGCACCACGACTCCACGGGCCACGCGGTGGGCGGGGGTCCAGTCACCGAGCGACGACAGGCCGGGGATCTGGCCGAGCAGCCAGAACGGGCGGGTGACGAGCCATGCGCCGGACACGGCGGCCTGGCGGGACGCCCACAACACGTCGTCGAGCGGTCCGCGCCACTCGACCTCCCAGCCGCGGAGCGATCCGTTCTGCTCACCGTTGGCGGGGTAGAGGACGAGCCCGCCGCCGGCCTGGTTGGTGAAGTTGGTGAGGATCGCGTTGTCGATGGTCTTGTCGAAGAAGCTCAGCGCGGCGTAGCTGCGGGGCGCGGGGAAGATCTCCCATCGGAAGTCGAAGGCGTCGACGGTGGCGGTCCGCAGGAACGGATTGCCGGACACGACCTCGTCGGCGTCGAAGTCGAAGATGCGCAGGCCGGCGAGCTCGCGCAGCTGCGGGCGGTTGAGCGTTCGGCTGTAGCCGCCGCGGATCTGCATGCGGTCGGTCGTACGCCAGGTCAGATTCAGAGCGGGCAACCAGTCCTCGGCGCTGGCGTCGGCCTCGATACTCGGGAGGCCGGCCTCGGCGCCGTTCAGGCTGAGCGAGCTCGCGGTCTGCTGGTTGCTCTCGAAGCGAGCGCCGCCGGTCACGCGCAAGGTCTCGAAGAAGTCGAGGTCGAGCATGGCGTAGAGCGCCGTGATCTCCTGCTGGGCGTCGTAGGAATCGAAGGGGTTGGTCAACTCCTCGGTCTTCGAGAGTCGAAGGGCCTCCACGGGGTCGTTGAAGCTCGACAGTTCGAAGATGTCCTCGGCCCGGCCCCCGCCGCCGGCTTCCACGTAGGTCGAGGGCGAGGGCTTGCGGATCAGGAACCGGCGGTAGCCCTCGTCGCGTTCGCGCTCGCGGTAGCCGAAGCCGACCTTCAGGCGACGTTTCACCCAGGGCTTCTCGGGCATGACCAGGTCCCAGTTCACGCGGAAGGCCCGGGCGTTCTCGTCGGTCTCGCCGAACAGGCGCTGGAAGCCACTGGCGATGTTGGGCTGGGTCCACACGCCGACGTTGTACTGCTCGCCGCTCTCGGACACGCGACGGTCGCTGTTGGCCCATGCGAAGCGGCTGTAACGGTTGTCGGGCTCGTTGCGCGTCGCCTCGGAGGTCGAGCCCATCCAGTGGAGCTCGGACCCGTGCGGGCCGATGGTGTGACGACCCTGCAGGACGTGGGTCAGCAGGTCGCGCTCGACGAACTTCAGGGTGTGGCTCAGGAACTGGGTCTCCTCGCTGTCGGTCCGGCCGACCGAGGTGTACGCGGCGTCTTCACCGCTGCGGGTGTAGAGCAGGTTGTACTGAAGGCTGGTCCCGGTGGTCGGCTGGAAGGTGACGGCGCCGGTCACCCCCAGGAGCACGGAGCGCTCCGAACGCAGGGTGTTCGCCTGCTGCTTGGGTGGGGCGATCTCGTCGGTGCGGATCACGTACTGCTCGAAGTCCTCGGTCTTCACGCCGTGGCTGTAGGACGCGGCCGCGAGAACGCTGCCGCGACGCCCTTCGATCTCGAAGGAATCGCTGTAGAGACCGGAGTAGCCGAAGTTGGGCGGACCCTCCACGCGCTCGGGGGTCCACACGTTCGGGAACGAGAAGGTCGCTGCGAACTGTTCGGCCTCGCTCGCGTTCCGGGGGGTGAAGCTCCGGTCCTCGTAGGCTTCGAGCAAACGGGGGAAGCCGCGTGTTCCGTCGTCGCGAGCGAAGAGGTCGGTCGCACCTCCCTCGTAGGTGAGGAAGTCGTTGTCGATCACGCTCTGGTTGAATCCATACGAGATCTTCTGCTGGAAGACGCGCTCGTCGACGCCGCGGCGGGTGCGCACGTCGATGTTGCCGCCCCCGAAGTTGCCGTCCATGTCGGGCGTGAAGGCCTTCTGCACGACGATGTTGTCGAGCATGGCGGCCGGGAAGATGTCGAGCGGCACCGTGTTGCGGCTGGGCTCGGGCGAACTGAGCGGTGCACCGTTGAGGGTGGTCGAGCTGTAGCGGTCGCCGAGCCCGCGCACGAAGACGAACTTCCCGCCCACCACGCTCAGGCCGGTGACACGCTCGAGGGCCTCGGCTGCGTCGGAGTCGGTGCTCTTGCTGATCTCTTCGGCGGTGATCGCCTCCTGCACGGCGGTCGCGCGTTTCTTCTCCTGGAGCTGCGCCACGGCAGTGTTCGTGATCTTCTGCGCCTGGACGGTCATGGCCGTGAACTCGATCGGCTTCACGGTCATGTCGACGTCGAGGGTCACGGTCGAGCCGGGTGCGACGACGACGTCCTCGGCGGTGAAGGTCTCGTAGCCCAGGTACAGGAACGAGACGTCATAGGTGCCGGGCGCGACACGGGCGAAGTACTGTCCGCCGGTCAGTGCGATGCTACCCCCGGCCTGCTCGGGGCGGGCCCCGGGCCGGACGCGATCGAGAATGATGTTCGTGTAGGGCAGGGCACGGCCGGACTCCGCGTCACGGACGTGGCCGGTGATCGTCCCGGGGGCGTTGTCCGGAACGGTCGCCCGGGTGCCGGTCGAGGTGGAGTCTCCCGCTGCCGTGCGGGTCGTCGTGGTGTCGGCGCGCGCGGGAAGGGCGGTGTCGCCGGTGGCCCGCGCGGGACGGGTGGTGTCGCCGGTCTCGGCGACCGCTGCGGCGTCGTCCTCCGCGAGGATCCCGGCGGTCAGGCTCATGCCCGGAACGTGCTGCGAGGTGGCAGCGGCGGGGCCGACGAGAAGGGGGATCCCGAGGACGACGACGATCGCGACGAGGTCCGGGAGTCGAAGAGCACCACGCATGGGGGCCTCACTTCACGGAATGGGTGACCGGAATCCGGTCACGGGAACACAGGGCCAGGACGCCAGGAGTGGGACAGTCTTCCGACTGCCCCACCCCGGTTTCGGCCGCACGCCACGCTCGATGCTCGTTCGTGCTGCGTCGTGGCGCTGCGAACCGCCGAGTCCGGGGCCGGAGCCCCGAACCCTTTCGAACTAGTCCACGAGCATGAGCTTGCCCGAAGCGACCTGACCGCCGGCCTGCACCTGGTAGAAGTACACACCGTTGGCCTGGTTGCGGGGGGTCCAGCTCAACTCGCGGGAGCCCGCGTCGAGACGGCCGGAGAAGACCGTGTCGACCAGGCGACCGCGCGCGTTGAACACGCGCACCCGAACGTCACTCGAACGCGGCAGCGTGAAGCGGAACATGCCGTTGCCGGTCTGCACCGGATTCGGCGCGAAGCTCACGTTGAACGCAGAGTTCGAGATGCCACCCTCGATGCCCGTACCGACGGTACCGACCGACTGCAGAACCGGGCGGGGACCGACGCCGTTGGCGAAGGTGGCCGCGCTGTCCATGTCGAAGGCGACACCGGCGAAGTCCACGATGACGCTGTTGAACACGCCACCGTTGGTCCCGCGCCGGAAGTTGATGCCGGTGCTGCTGGTACCGCGGCCCTGATTGCCACCGATCAAGGTGACGTTGGCCACGATCCCGTTCGACTCACTGGCACACTCGTTGTCGTCCTCGTTGTTGTCGCACTCCATCCCCTTCTCGGGGTTGGCGCCGTCGAGACCAAGGGCGGTGATCACGGCGAACTGGTGACGGCCCCGGTAGCCGAGCTGCCAGTCCAGACCGTCGTCGTCGCCCTCGAGGCCCACGAAGTAACGGCTCTTGACCGAACCACCGAACCACTCGAAGTGATCGTCGGTGCTGCGGAAGGTCTGCAGGAACTCGAGGGTCGTGCCCGTGCCCACGGCGTTGAACGTGAAGGCGTTCAACTCGTTGTTCGGGCTGATCTCGAGACCGGCGTACTCCGATCGCACGTAGCGCAGGATTCCGCTGTCGTCGGCGTCGTCGGTGCCACCGAACAAGCCCCCGTTGCCCTCGGACTCGCAACTGAACGGCCCGGCCGGGTCGTTGGTCGCACGGCAGTCCACGGCGGCCGACGGGTCGATGTCGCAGTTGGCCACGGCGCGGCCGTTGATCAGCACACCGGACCAGTCACCCGGAGCCTGCGAACCGAGCGGAGCGCCCGAGGTGAAGATGATCGGCTGATCCACGGTGCCCTCGGCCTCGATCCGGCCCCCACGGTCGATGGCCAGGTAGGCGTTGGTGCCCGGCGAACCGGTCACGACGACACCGGGATCGATCGTCAGGGTGACCCCATCGGCCACCGTCACGCGGCCGACCAGCTCGTAGCGGTTGTCGGCCGTCCAGGTGGTCCCCGGCGCGACGTTGCCACTGACGGTCACGACCGGCAGACCCGGGTCGATGTCGGTGCGGCTCGCACCACCATCGAGATCGGCGTAGATCCAACCCTGCGTCCAGGCGGCGGCACCATCACTCAGGGCGCCGGCGTGCTGGCGGTCCTCGAAGAACGGATCGATGTCGCTCACGCGGAGCAGCGACGCACCATTCTTGAACAGGGCCGGGCTGTCCGACTGGAGGTTCCAGTTGCCGCCGTCGTCGATCACGATGTAGTCCGGGTCGAGACGCGGGTCCGCGATGCGGTTGTTCACGAAGTTCGACGTGACGAAGGCCTCGGTGTCCCCACCGCTGCCCGTGTCGGTGTCGTACTGGGTACCACCACCGTTGTTGTCCCACAGGAAGTTGCCGTCGAAGGTGATGCCACCGGCCGTGGGATCGACCGGGCTGAAACTCGCCGGTACGGTCGCCCGCGGACCGTTGGCGAAGGTCGCCGCGCTGTCCATGTCGAAGCCGACGCCGTCGAAGTCCACGATGATGCTGTTGACCACACCACCATTGGTGCCGCGACGGAAGTTGGTGCCCGTGCTGCTGTCACCCCGCTGGGTGCTGCCGCCGATCAGCGTGACGTTCGCCACGATGCCGTCGGACTCGCTCGCGCACTCGTTGTCGTCCTCGTTGTTGTCGCACTCCATCCCCTTCTCGGGGTTGGCACCGGTCGGGTTCGCACCGCCCTCGTTCTGATCGCTCAGAGCGGTCACGATGGCGTACTGGTGACGGCCGCGGTAGCCGAGCTGCCAGTCCAGGCCGTCGTCGTCGCCCTCGAGGGCCACGAACCAACGGCTACGGACCGCACCACCGAACCACTCGAAGTGGTCGTCGGTGCTGCGGAAGGTCTGCAGGAACTCCAGCGTCGTGCCGCGGCCGACGGCGTTGAACGTGAAGGCGTTCAGCTCGTTGTTCGGGCTGATCTCGAGACCGGCGTACTCCGAGCGCACGAAGCGGAGGATCCCGCTGTCGTCGTCGTCGTCGGTACCGCCGAAGAGGCCACCGTTGCCCTCGGACTCACAGCTGAACGGTCCGGCCGGGTCGTTGGTCGCACGGCAGTCCACGGCAGCCGACGGGTCGATGTCGCAGTTGGCCACGGCGCGGCCGTTGATCAGCACACCCGACCAGTCGCCCGGGGCCTGCGAACCCAGAGGGGCACCGGAGGTGAAGATGATCGGCTCCTGCGCCGTGCCCACGGCCTGCACTCGGCCACCGCGGTCGACGGCCAGGTAGGCGTTGGTGCCCGGCGAACCGGTCACGACGACGCCCGGCTCGATGACCAGGGTCACGCCGTCGGCCACCGTCACACGGCCGACGAGCTCGTAGCGGTTGTCGGCGGTCCAGGTGGTGCCCGGCGGGACGTTGCCGCTGACGGTGACGACGGGCAGACCGAAGTCGATGTCGTCACGGCCCAGGCCGCCCTGGGTGTTGGCGTAGAGCCAGCCGCGGGTCCAGTCCCGGGCCGGGTCCGGGCTGAGAGCGCCGGCGTACGGAACGTCGTCGAAGAAGGGGTCGAGGTCGGAGGCCTTGAGCAACTCGACCGCACCGGCGTTGCCGAAGATCGCGGGGCTGCCGGCCGTGGGCCGCCAGGGGCCCTCGATCGAGTTGTAGGTCGACTCCAGGAGCGGATCGGTACCGATCAGGTTCCGGGAGAAGTTGGCCGTGACGAAGGCTTCGGTGTCTCCACCGCTGCCGAGGTCGGTGTCGAACTGGGTGCCGCCACCATTGTTCCCGAACAGGATGTTCGAGTCGTAGATGATGCCCTGCGCGAACGCGGGGCCGGAGAGCACGACCAGTCCGAGAGCCAAGAGAGCGGTTCTCTTGAGCTGACGAATCATGGTGTTGGATACCTCCAGGAGGAGCAGAGAGAGGCGAAATCGTCGGCGAACCGAACGATCCGTTCCGGTCCGGATCGGGTACGACCGGACCGGGAGTGCTCGGAGTGGAAGGTGGTTTTTCGAGCGCGTCCGGATTGTGTCGAGTATCGGACGGGCGACAGTCTAGTGTCCGACTGTGAGGGCGGAGTTAAGCCGGGATGAAACGTCGGCTTTCTCCTGGGACCCCCGCGCAGAAGGCTCCAGTGGGGTCAACGGAGGGCGTTGTCGCCCTCTTCACTGCGTGTCGACACCGCGAGCACCGCGTCGAAGAAGGTGTCGACGTCGGACTCGTCGAGGGCGCCGTTGACGAGGGCCAGACGGATCACGCGCCGGCCGTCGACGTCGCCATAACCGACGAGCGCGCGGGACTCGTGGCGCAGGCGTTCGCAGACGTCGTCGCTCCGCCGCCCGGCGACCTCGAAGCACACGGTGACCGACTCGGGCTCCCGCGACAGCACGAGGTCCGGCTCGGCCTTCACGCGACCGGCAGCGTGTCGGGCGAGTCCGAAGAGTCGGTCGACGCGGGCACCCATCCCCCGGTCGCCGTGGCTCTGCCACGCCGCCCAGAGCTTCAGGGCGTCGTTGCGGCGCCCGCACTGCGGCGACATGGTGCCGTGCTCGTAGGTCGCGTCCGGCGACTGGAAGAGGTAGCTGGCGTGTTCGTCCATGCTCCCCCGCAGGCGCCCGGCCTGGCGCGTGAGGATCACCGACGCGGCCAGGGGCACGCCGAGCATCTTGTGAGCGTTCCAGGTGAAGGAGTCGGCCCGCTCGCTGCCCTCGATCAGGTGCCGATGGCGCTCGCTGAGCGAGACACTGCCCCCGAGGGCTCCGTCGACGTGCAACCACAGGCCGAACTCGTCGGCGACGTCGGCGATCGCGGGCAGCGGGTCGAAGGCGCCGAGGACGGTCGTCCCCGAGGTCGCCACCACCAGGAAGGGGTCACGCCCCTCGGCACGGTCGGTCTCGATGGCTCGACGGAGAGCGTCGGGCCGCAGGCGGCCCCGTTCGTCGACATCGACCGCACGGACCGCGGCCCGTCCCAGTCCCAGCATGTTCGCGTTCTTCGGCACCGAGTAGTGGGCCAGTCTCGAGGCGTAGAGCGTGAGTGGAGGGCCGGCGTGCAGGCCGGCGTCGCGACTGTCCGGCCGGTGCGCGTCGCGGGCCATCACCATGCCGACGAGGTTCGAGATCGAGCCACCCGGAACGAAGACACCCTCGCCCGCCCCGAAGCCGACCTTGCGCGCCATGTGCTGGGTCAGAGTGCGCTCGAGCATCACCTGCGGGCCCGCGGCCTTGAAGGTGTACATGGACGAGTTCAGGAACGACGCGATCAGTTCGCCGATGGTCCCGAAGTCGTCGCGTCCACTGAAGAGCTGGTTGAAGAAGCGTCGGGTCGTCGTCCGCGGGGTCGCCGCGACGAGCTGCTCGAGCGTGGCGAACAGGCGGTCGTCGTCGACGGGCTCGCATCCCAGATCGAAGTCGATGCGGTCGAGCAGCTCGGACGGCTCGGCGTGGTCGACCACCGGCTGCTCCGACTCGCGCTCGAGGTGGGCGCGCAGGAGCTCGAAAGTGCGCGCGAGGCGCGCGACGGTGGGGTCGGATTCGGGCGTCGGGCGCAGGGACATGGCTCGGAGTCGGGGCGGCGGGAACGGCGGCGGCACGGCGGGGAACGGTCCGCAGCGGTGACGTCCAAGGTATCGGGCACGCGGCGGTACGGCCAGCGCCGGCCCGCCGTGACCCTCCGGGCGGCGAGGGCGCCGGGGGGCCGCGAACCGACCGCACCGTGTGCTACCCTGACCGGCCCCCCGGGCTCCGGAGGTCGACATGGACTTCGATCCCCTGCGGCATCTCCTGGCCGCCATCGCGTATCGCTTCCACGCCGCGGTCGTCGATGCCCCGGCCTCGTTCGCGGACTTCGACCCCGGCCACGGCGTGCGTTCACCGCGGGCTCTCCTGACCCACTGCGTGCAGGTCCTGCGACTGGCCCGCTCGTCGTTCGAACCGGGACTCGAGGTCGACGCCGCCGTCCGCGAGGGCTGGGCCTGGGCCGAGCTCGTCGAGGCCTTCCACGCCGAACTGGGCCGCCTGGACGCACACCACGCCGAGGCGGCCCCTGCACACGAGTGGCCGGTCGAGAAGCTGGTCCAGGGACCCTACGCCGACGTGCTCACCCACGTCGGCCAGCTGACCCTCCTGCGCCGACTCGAGGGGCATCCCGTGGAACGTCAGAGCTACCTGCGTGCACGCGTCGAGGTGGGGCGGCTCGGCCCCGACCAGGCTGCGCCGGCTCCCCCTCTCTTCTGAGCGTCAGGTGTTCTGAGCGTCAGGCATCGAGCAGGCGGCGGCACACGGCGACCGCGTCGTCGACGAACTCGCGCGCCCGCGCTTCCTGCCCCGGCCCGGATCCGTCGCCGATCGCCGTGGCGGCGTCGAGCTTCATCCCCACGAAGCCCTGCGTGGTCCACTCGCCGATGGCGGGCTCGGGCGCGCCTCCCTCGACGTCGGGCGTCGGGTAGGGGGCCACGTACCAGTAGGGCGCGGGGTCGCTGTCGTCGCCGGGGCTCAGTCCGAGACCGATCGAGCGCCCCTGCTGCGGATTCCCGTGCTCCTCGAGCGAGATCAGCATGCCCATGTCGAAGTGGTGCGGCCACACCCGCGGCAGCGTGGCGCCCGCGGTCCTGGCCCGCAGGTCTCGCATGACGAGATTGGCGTCGTGGAACCAGGCGTGGAGCGCCTTCAGAGCGGCTTCCGGCACGTCTCCGAAAGTCCCGGCGGCGGCGACGGGGTGGTCGGGCAGGTCGTAGCGGGGGCGCTCCAGGGTCTGTTTCGGCTGGTTCCGGCGCTCGGCGATGGCCTGCTCCATGGCTTCGTAGGCCTGGTCGAGCGTGGCCCCCTGGAGATCGATCCCCACCAGTTCCTCGCCGCCCGGCTCGTGGAAGCCGAGCTTCAGGGCGGCCGGGACGAGCGCTCCGAAGCCGGTGGGCTCGTCGTCGAGGTAGCGTCCGGCCAGCAACTGCATGCCGTCGACCCAGCCCATGTTGCTCTGGCTGTCGTCGTCGGCCCGTTCGAGGTGGCTGTAGCCGATCGAGGCCAGGACCTGCGACGCCCAGTGCAGTTGCAGGCGGGCCTCGGTGAGGGCGTCGGGGTGGACGGTGGGCAAGGGCTGCCAGCCCTGGATCGCGGGGTCGTGCTCGCTCATGATCTCTTCCCTCTTCGTACGTCGAGTCGCGGCTGGCGCGCGCCGGCGCCGGCGCCGGCGCCGGCCCCGGTGTCGGTGTCGGCGCCGGTGTCGGTGCCGCCGCCGGTGTCGGTATCGATCTCGGTGCCGAGCGTACCGCGGCGCGGCGGCAGGGTCACGGACGGGATCGACGGCACCGGTCGGGGCGCGGCGTCCAACCTGCGGGTTCCGGCGAATCCTCCGTGGAGCACTATCTTCTCAGCCCGAGGGCGCCGGGTGCCGACACCGGAAGAACCCACGGCCGTCTCCCCTCACCCCGACGCGACATGCCCGCACGCCACGACTTCACGAACGAGGTCCGACCGCACCGCCACCGGGCGGTCCGCTGGATCCTGATCGGCATCGGGCTGGTCTGCTCGGGTCTCGGGATCGCGGGGGTCGTGCTGCCGCTGTTGCCCGGGATGCCCTTCCTGTTGATCGCCGCTGCGTGCTTCGCCCGGGCGAACGATCGCTTCTACGACTGGTTGCTGAACCACCCGGTCGTGGGCCCGCCGCTGAACGCCTGGCGGAATCACCGGCGGATTCCGAAGCGTGTGAAGCCCCGGGCAATCGCGGCGGTGCTGCTGGCCTTCGGCCTGTCGTCGTGGTTGGCGCTGGGAGATCCACTGCTGCGGGCCCTCTGGATGGGCCTCGGCCTGCTCGTGGCCCTGCTGATCGCCGGGCTCCCGAGCTACGACGCGTCGCTGGCCGGCTCGCGCGACGGCCCGTCGTCCCGCAAGGGTGACACCGCGACCGAGAACGCGCACTGACCGGGATCGCCATGATCCGCATCGACGACCGGCTCGCGATCGACGACGACGAGCTCCAGTTCCACGCGACCACCGCCCAGGGCCCGGGCGGCCAGCACGTGAACCGCTCGAACACGCGGGTGGTGGTCCTGTGGAACGTGAAGGCCTCGCCCTCGCTGGACGAGGCACAACGCAGTCGGATCCTCGATCGTCTGTCGAACCGGATCAGCCGGGAGGGGTGGCTGCGCGTCGCCGCGCAGACTCATCGCAGCCAGAGCCGCAACCGCGACGCGGCGGTTCGGCGGCTGGCCGACCTGGTGGCGGGAGCCCTGCGGGTCGACCCCCCGAGGAAGGCCACGAAGCCGTCGCGGGCCGCCAGACGCCGGCGGGTGGACGAAAAGAAGCGCCGGGGCGACGTCAAACGCACCCGGCGCAAGCCGACCCGTGAGGACTGACGGAGCCGCCTACTTGCCGCGCAGGTAGGCCACCTTGATCCGGGCCTCGGCCCGCTCCTTCATCTGCTGGGCCGCCTCGAGGTCGACGGCCTCGTCGCCCCGCAGGGCCTGCTTCAGGAGTTCCTTCGCCCGCTCCAGCGCCCTCTCGGCGCGATGGGCATCGATGTCGTCCTCGAGCTCACAGGTGTCGACGATCAGGACCATCTTCCCGCCGCTGACCTCGGCGAAGCCGGCGCCCACCGCGTAGTGGGCGGTCTCCTGCTCGCTGGTGCCCTCGTACATCGTGACCATCCCCGGCCGCACGGCGGCGACCATCGGCGCGTGGTCGGCCCACACGCCGAGGTATCCGCCCTCGGCCGGAAGGGTCGTGCTGTTGACCTCGGCGTCGTAGACCGTCCGCTCGGGCGTGACGATGCTCAGCTGGTAGGTCTTGCGCGGCACTGCGGTGACTCCTTCTGCGGGCTCGCCCGGACACCTAGGCCGGAGCGCCGGCTTCCTGCTTCTCGTGGTCGGCGACGACTTCCTCGATCGTGCCCTTCATGTAGAAGGCCTGCTCGGGGATGTGGTCGTACTCACCGTCGACCAGGCCCTTGAAGCCGCGGATCGTGTCCTCGAGCTTCACGTAGGTGCCCGGGATCCCGGTGAACTGTTCGGCCACCTTGAATGGCTGGCTGAGGAAGCGCTGGATCTTGCGCGCGCGCTGCACGGTCAGCTTGTCGTCCTCGCTGAGTTCGTCCATGCCGAGGATCGCGATGATGTCCTGGAGTTCCTTGTACTTCTGCAGGATCTCCTGGGTGTCGCGCGCGACCTTGTAGTGCTCGGCACCCACGATCTTCGGGTCGAGGATCCGGCTCGTCGAGGCCAGGGGATCCACGGCCGGGTAGATGCCAAGCTCGGCGATCTGGCGGCTGAGAACGGTCGTGGCGTCGAGGTGCGCGAAGGTGGTGGCCGGGGCCGGGTCCGTGAGATCGTCGGCCGGCACGTAGATCGCCTGCACCGAGGTGATCGATCCCTTGTTCGTGGACGTGATGCGTTCCTGCAACTCGCCCATCTCGGTGGCCAGCGTCGGCTGGTACCCCACGGCACTCGGCATGCGTCCGAGCAGGGCCGACACCTCCGAGCCCGCCTGCGTGAAGCGGA
>DATFKK010000121.1 GCA_035268685.1 Candidatus Krumholzibacteriia bacterium
GTTCGAGAACGGGTTGGTCAGCAGCGTGCCACCGTTCGCCTCCATGGCAATGACGAGATTGGCGCGGGTGGGATACACGCCGTTGGCCTGCACAGCCGCGTCCTCAGCCTGCAGCTGCACGGTGTGGCAGTTGCTCTTCACCGAAGCTTCCTTCGCACGCGACTGCATGCTGATGAAGTTCGGCACCGCGATCGCGGCCAGAATACCGATGATGACGACGACGATCATGAGCTCGATCAGCGTGAAACCGCTGTTGTTCTTCATGTTCCCAGGGCCTCCAGAGTGCGGAAAGCATGGATGCGCAATCGCGGACGCGACACGCGGGACTACACGGTTGCCCGGGACGTGAGCATCCCATGTGCCATGTCGGCGTCCTTCCTCGCGGTTCCGCACCGTGTCGTGACCCACCGCTCGGCCAGGCGAAACGGGCCACCGCAGTGGCCCGTTCCCATTCGCTTTGCAAGGCCGGCCTTGCACGCTGCGGCGCTCCGCGTGTCCCCCGATGGCCCCTACTGTTCCACCGTCTCCAGATCTTCCGCCTCGTCACCTTCGAACGTTCCGCCCGGTGGCACCAGACCGTAGCTCTTGATCTTCCGGTAGAGCGTCGACGGATTGATTCCGAGGATCTCCGCCGCCCGCTTCTTGTGCCATCCGGTGTCGTTCAGGACCTGGATCATGTAGCGGCGCTCGAGTTCCTCGAGCGTGATGCCGGACTCGCTGATCGGCTCACCGCCACCGCCCTGCCGTTCGCCGACGATCTTGTCGGGCAGGTCGTGCGGCGAGATCAGATCGTGTTCCTGCAGGATCACGGCGCGCTCGATCATGTTCTCGAGCTCGCGAACATTGCCCGGCCACGAGTAGTTCACGAGCAGGTCGAGCGCCGCCGGATCGAGCACCGAGTTCAGATCGCCACCTTCGTAGTCGCGCTTGTAGCGACGCAGGAAATGGTCGACGAGCAGCGGCACGTCGTCGGGGCGATCGCGCAGAGGCGGCAGTGACACCTGGATCACATTCACCCGGTAGTACAGGTCCATGCGGAAGTTGCCGAGCTGGACCTCTTCCTCGAGGTCGCGGTTCGTCGCCGCGACGATCCGGACGTCGACCTTGATCGGCTTGGTTCCCCCCACGGGGATGATCTCACGCTCCTGCAGCGCCCGCAGTAGTTTGACCTGGATCCCGGGCGAGGTCTCACCGATCTCGTCGAGCAGGAAGGTCCCGCCGCTGGCCACCTTGAACAGGCCGTCCTTGTCCTTGATCGCTCCGGTGAAGGAGCCCTTCACGTGGCCGAAGAGCTCGCTCTCGAGCAGGCTCTCGGGCAGGGCCCCGCAGTTGATGGTCACGAAGGGACCTTCGGCACGGTGGCTCTGGTCGTGGATCGCCCGCGCGATCAACTCCTTGCCCGTGCCGCTCTCGCCGTGCAGCAGGATGTTCGAGTCGGCCCCGGCCACCCGTTCGACCATGCGGAACACGGCATTCATCTCGTCGCTCTTGCCGATGATGCTCTTCGGCTCGACCCTTCGGGTGTGCACGAGCTCGCGGCGCAGATCGCTGTTCTCGTTGCGGACCTGCCGGACCTCGAGCGCGTTGCGGATCACCATCTTGATTTCGTCGTTCTTTGCGTGTTTGTCCAGATAGTGGAACGCACCCTTGTTCACCGCCTCGATCGCCGTCTGCTTGCTCGCGTAGGCCGTCATGATGATGACCGGCACCGTCGAGTCGATGGCCTTGATCCCCGACAGGACCTGGATTCCGTCCATCCGCGGCATCTGGATGTCGGTGATGACGACGTCGGCCCCGCTCCGCTGCATCTCGCGCAGGGCATCGGCCCCGCTCGTGGCGGCCGCGACCTCGTAGCCCTCACGTTTGAGCATGATCGAGAGGAACTGGCACATTCCCTCTTCGTCGTCGACGATCAGGATACGTCCTTCGCTCATCGTTGCCGGTCCTTTCCGTACGTTCGCGCGCTCGCCGACATCAGGCCGTTCCTTCGGCCGAATCCACGTTCGCGTGCGCGGCATCGGCCATCAATTCCTCGAGGGCCTCGTCGCCCGTGATCAGATGTCCGTCGCGGAACAGGCCCACCAGAGGCAGGTGCACGCTGAACTCCGCACCTCCGCCATCGACGCTGCGGGCCCGCAACTGGCCGTCGTGATTGCTCACGACTCGATGCGCCATCGGCAGCCCGAGGCCGGTTCCGTTCGGCTTCGTTGTGAAGAAGGGTTCGAAGATGCGCTCGGCGGTCTCCTCGTCGAGACCGTCGCCCTCGTCGATGAATCGGACCACGACCTCCGGCGGCAGGTGGTGCGGGCGGACCGCCACGCTCACCCGGAGTTCGCCGGCATCGCCCATCGACTCGAAGGCGTTCAGCGCGAGGTTCAGGAAGACCTGGCGCATGAGTTCCTCGTCGACGTGCACCACGACGTCGAACTTCCCCGACAGCACCCGTAGGCGATCCCGGGCGTGGAGCGACTCGTGGCTGTGCAACAGCTCCTCGAGATCGTGGATCACGTCGTCGAGCCGGCAGTTGCGCGGTTGGGGCGGGCGCATGCGGGCGTACTCGAGGAAGTCTTCGATGATGCGGTTCAGTCGCGCGCTCTCGCGGTGGATCAGCTCGAACAGGCGGGAGTTCTCGTCGTCGAGCTCCAGCTCTCCCTGGAGCATCTCCACCGACCCGCGGATCGACGCCAGGGGGTTCCGGATCTCATGAGCAATACTCGCCGAGAGCTCGCCCATGGCGATCAATCGGTCGTTGCTGCGCATCCGCTCGCGCATGCGCACCACGGTGCTCAGGTCCTGGAACACCGTCACCACTCCGCAGCGGTTGCCCTCGGCATCGCACATCGGATTCACACTGAGGCCCACGGGCACGACCGATCCGTCCTGCCTCTCGATGTGGACCTCGACGCGATCGGCGTTCCGGCCCTCGATCACGCACTCCATGAGGTGGCCCACGAGGATCGGCATGATCGCACCCAGGCCCTCGGCCACGCCCCGCCCCTCGAGCGCGACCTTGTCGATTCCGAGGATCCGCTCGGCCGCCGGATTCATGCGGAGCACCACGCCCTCGAGGTCCAGGGTCATGACGCCCGACCCCATGTGGTCGAGGATGCTCTGGGTCTCCCTTCGCACGTGGTCGAGTTCGTCACTCCGGTGCGCGAGCAGGCGCGCCTTGCGGTCGAGGCGCCCGGCCATCTCGCCGGCCACGTACCCGACCACGAGCAGCAGCGACACCGTGACGTGCGCGCCGATCAGCGATCCGTTGCTCACGACACCTTCGCGGAAGGCGACCACGGGGGGCACGATCCGCTCGGCGGCCACCAGCAGCGTGTACGAGAGCGTCAGCGCCGCTGCCAGACCGGCCGTGTACAACGCGCCCTTCTGACGCAGCTCGTAGGAGGCCACGACGAGGGGAAAGAAGTACAACAGCGTGAAGCGACTCTCGAGGCCGCCGGTGAAGTGGACGCAGGCGGTGATCACCAGGACGTCCACGACGATCTGCAGTGCCTGGACGATCTTCCGTGGCGCACCGGCGACCACGGACACCACGCCCAGACCCACCGACAGGTATTCGACGGCGAGGATCCGCTTGAGCTGCTCGATGGGAAGCTCCTGCGCCGCGACCCACAGCAGTCCGACTCCCGCCGTCAGGACGAGACAGGTCATCGACAGCCGCAGGAACAGCCAATGCCAGATCCCACGCTCGTCCTGATCGATCCTGCGCACCGAGGTCTCCACTCCTGGTTCCCGTTCCTTCGTCCCGGCGGGGTCAGTGGCCACCGCTCATCACGCTGGCCATCTTGAACATCGGCAGATACATGGCGACGAGCATCCCGCCCACCATCACACCCATGACCACGATCATGATCGGCTCGATCACCGACGTGAGCTGCTCGACCGCGGTGTCGACCTCGTCGTCGTAGAAATCGGCGATCTTCGCGAGCATCTCGTCGAGCGCACCCGTCTGCTCGCCCACCGCGATCATCTGCACGACCATCGGGGGGAACACCTGGCTCTTCCGGAGTGGCTCGGCAATGGTATCGCCCTGGCTGATCGAGTCGCGGGTTGCCGAGATCGCGCGCTCGATCACCAGGTTCCCCGCCGTCCTCGACGTGATGTCGAGCCCCTGCAGGATCGGCACGCCCGACCCCACCAGGGTCCCCAGCGTCCGGGTGAATCGCGCCACCGAGCCCTTGCGGAGGACGTTGCCGATCACCGGCGACTTGAGGAGCATGGCGTCGATCCTGAAGCTGATCGACGGATTCTTGCGCGCCATCTTGTACCCGAAAATGCAGGCTGCGATTCCACCGGCCAGCAGGTACCACTGGGACCGCAGGAAATCGCTGAGTCCCATGACCACCTTCGTCGGCAGCGGCAACTCGCCCCCGAAATCACTGAACATCTTCGCGAAGACCGGAATCACGAACATCAGCATGAACACGGTCGCCCCACCGGCGACGATGGCCACGATCGAGGGATAGGTCATGGCGCTCTTCACCTTGCGTTGCAGAGCGTCCGCCTTCTCCAGGTACACCGCTAGACGACCCAGAATGATGTCCAGGATACCGCCCTGCTCGCCGGCATCGACCATGTTCGTGTACAGATTGTTGAAGATCTTCTGGTGCTTGGCCATGCTCTCGGCCAGCGTGTTGCCACCCTCGACGTCGAGCATCACGTCGTTGATCGCCTTGCGCAACGTCTCGTTCTCGGTCTGTTTGCCGAGGATGTCCAGACACTGGACGATCGGCAGGCCCGCGTTGATCATGGTCGAGAACTGGCGGGTGAAGATACTCATGTCCTTCACCTTGACCTTCTTCGGACCTCCGATCCGGATCTCACGGCTGGTCGACTTCGGGTAGATCGACTTGACCTGGATCTTCTTCTTCCGCAGGTAGGCAGCCACTTCCTGCTTGTTTCCCGCCTGGTACTCGCCGTTGATGGCGTCGCCCTTGGGCGTCGTACCCTTCCAGACGAACGTCATGGCCACGTCGGTTTCCTCCTCCGGTCCTCTCAGACCGTCACGGAATCGCCGATCATCTTCAGCAGTTCCTCGCGGTCACTGCTGCGTCCGATCGCGTCCTCGTACGAGATCCGCTTGTTCGCGTAGGCGGCGTACAGGCTCTGATTCATGGTCTGCATGCCGTACTTCTGTCCGGCCTGCATGATCCCGTAGATCTGGTGCACCTTGTCGTCGCGGATCAGCGACTTGATGGCCGGCGTACAGACCATCACCTCGCTGACCATCTCGCGACCCTTGGCTCGGTAACGGGGGATCAATTGCTGCGTGATCACCCCTTCGAGCACGAAGGCGAGCTGTGCTCGAATCTGCGGCTGTTGAGCGCTCGGGAACACGTCGACGATACGATTGATCGACTCGAAGGTGCTGTTCGTGTGCAGGGTGGCCAGGCACAGGTGGCCCGTTTCGGCGATCGTGATCGCCGAGGCGATCGTCTCGCGGTCGCGCATCTCCCCTACGAGGATCACGTCGGGGTCCTGACGCAGCACGTACTTCAGCGCGTTGACGAAGGTCTCGGTGTCACTCTTGATCTCACGCTGATTGACCATGCAACCCTTGTGGTGATGCACGTACTCGATCGGATCCTCGATCGTCAGGATGTGTGCCTTGCGACTCTGGTTGATGAAGTCGATCACACTCGCCAGCGTGGTCGTCTTCCCGGATCCGGTGGGCCCGGTGACCAGGACCAGACCCCGCGGGAGTTCCGCGAACTTCTTCACGGCGGGAGGCAGACCGAGCTTGTGGAAATCGAGGATCTCGTAGGGGATCTTCCGGACCGCCATCGTCGTCACGCCGCGCTGGACGTACACGTTCGCACGGAAACGGCTCATCCCCTGCACGCCGAAGCTCAGGTCGAGCTCGCGATTGTTCTCGAAGGTCTTTTTCTGTTCGTCGTTGAGCACCGAGTACGCGAGCTGGCGGGTCTCCTCGGGCGACAGGGTCTCGAATCGGGACGCCATGAGGTGACCGTCGACGCGGTACATCGGCGGCAGCCCGGCGGTCAGATGAAGATCGCTGGCATCGTTCTTCATCATGTCCTCGAGCAGTTCACGAAGACTGATCATGTTGCCTCCCGGCCGCGTCGGGCCTAAGCGTTGTCGGACGTCTCACGCAGCACCTCTTCGATGGTCGTGGTGCCGCGCTCGACATTGCGCAGGCCGTCCATGCGAAGCGTGAGCATGCCGTCTTCGATGGCCTGGTTCCTGAGTTCCTCGGTGCTGCCGCGGTCGAGGATGATCTCGCGGATTCCCTGCGTGATCACCATGACCTCGTACAGGCCCTGTCGACCCTTGTATCCGGTGCCGCCGCACTCGTCGCAGCCGGCGCCCTTGTAGCATTTCATGTCGGGAGTGATCCCCACGTCCTGGCGCACTTCGGCTGGCACGTCCTCGACGGTCTTGCAGTGCTTGCAGATGCGCCGGACCAGGCGTTGGGCCAGGATGATGTTGGTCGACGTCGCCACCAGGAAGGGCTCGATCCCCATGTCGATCATACGGTTGATGGTGGCCGGAGCGTCGTTCGTGTGCAGCGTACTGAGCACGAGGTGGCCGGTCAGAGCGGCCTTTACGGCGATCCCACCCGTCTCGAGATCGCGGATCTCACCGAGCATGACGATGTTCGGGTCCTGACGCAGGAAGGCCTTCAACGCCGCGGCGAAGGTCAGGCCCACGTCTTCCTTCACCTGGACCTGGTTGATCCCGTCGAGGTTGTACTCGACGGGATCCTCGGCGGTCATGATGTTCACCCCGGGCTTGTTCACCCGACTCAGACACGAGTAGAGCGTCGTCGTCTTTCCCGATCCCGTGGGCCCGGTGACCAGGACCATGCCGTAGGGCAGTTCGATCGCTCGCATCAGGGACTTCAGGGCCGGGGGGTAGATCCCGAAGTCGGCCAGGTCGAGCTTCAGGTTGCCCTTGTCGAGGATACGCATCACGACCTTCTCGCCGAAGATGCAAGGCAGGGTCGACACGCGCATGTCGACCTTCTTCTCGCCCACCTTCAGCTTGATCCGGCCGTCCTGTGGGATCCGACGCTCGGCGATGTCCAGTTCGGACATGATCTTCATGCGAGAGATGATCGCGCTCTTCATCTTGATCGGAGGTGCCATGACCTCCTGCAGGATCCCGTCGATGCGGTAGCGCACCCGCATGGTCTTCTCGTAGATCTCGACGTGGATGTCGGAAGCCCCGCGCTTCACCGCGTCGACCAGGATCGAATTCACCAGCTTGACCACCGGGGCGTTCTGGCTCTCGGCGCTCAAGCGGTTCGCGTCGGCGTCCTCTTCCTCTTCCTCGACGATCTCGACGTCGTCCTCGAGGTTCTCGAGCACCTGCTTCAGCGAGTCGGCCGAGTCGTAGTACTTGTCGATGGCCGCCTTGACGTCGCTCTCGGTGCAGACCACGGGCTGGACCTCGAGGCCCGTGATGAACTTGATGTCGTCGATCGCGAAGATGTTCGACGGGTTCGCCATGGCGACCTTCAGGACCCGGCCCTGGCGGGCGACGGGCACCACCTGGAATCGCGTGGCGACGTCGGCGGGGATCAACGCCGCGACCTCGTCCTGCACCGTCATCTCGGCGAGCGCCACCGTCGGGAGGCTGTACATCCGACCCAGGAAATCGGCGTAGGCCACCTCCGACAGCGCACCCGTTCGCACCAGGTTCTGCCCGAGGCTTCCTCCCTCCTTCTGCTGGGAGTCGATGGCCTTGTGCAGCTGATCCTGGCTGACGAGGTTCGCTTCGAGGAGTTTGCCGGCGATCTTGTCCTTCAAGGGCGACCTCGGGGCATCGAGTCCTGGGCGGCGGACGGGAAACGACGGCGGGGGCTTCTCGCATCGTGCAAAGGGCATGCCCTGGCCCCGCACGCGCGGTCGCGTGGCCGAGGACTCCACCGTCGGCCTCGACGCGCCCGTCCGCGGACGGCACACGACGTCCCGCACTCTCCGACCGCCCGTGGGCGTCGGGCAGATGCGAACTGCAATCACCGCGCCGCGCGGACTCGCGGTTCGCAACCGCTCCGTCAGCGTCTCGTTGCAGAGGTATCGGCCGACTCGGCCGCGGACTGCAGTCGAATCCACGGACGCAGGTCCTCGAGCTTCTTCGGGCCGATTCCGTGGACCTCGAGCAGGCGTTCGACCGCCTCCACCACCCCCACGGTGTCCCGCCAGGCAAGGATCTTCGCGGCCGTCGCGGGCCCGATCCCGGGCAGGGCCTCGAGTTCGGGTGCGGTCGCGGCGGACAGGCGGACCGGCACCGGCGTCCGCTTGCGGGAAGACCTTTCCCGCGTCCGCGGTTCGGGAGGGGGCGGTCCCTGACCGAAGGGTTGCAGCAGGGGATCGGCCCGGAGCCAGGCCGGATCACGGTGTTCCAGCCATCCTCCCAGGGCCGACAGCGCGAGAAGGGCCGACAGCGCCAGCAGGCGCCGATCGAAACGCACGGTCGCGGGTCCGTTTCCGGGAGGACGGGATCCGGTCTCAGTTGAAGAAGGGCCAGACCAGTTGCCAGCGGAGCTGCCGGCCGCGGCGCACGGTTCCCACCACCTCGTCGCGCTCGCGATCGAGCGGGTTGTCGAGGTTCAGCGACATCTCGGCGTCGCGCACGCGCAGCCAGACGCGGGCGTTCGTCCACCAGGCCGAAGGGAGTTCGACCGACCCCACTGCGGCCAGTCCGTCGTCGCGATGCGCACCGTGACCCGCGAACTCGACGTCGACGCCCAGGCGATTCCGGGGCGAGAAGAACTCGCGCTCGAGACCCAGGCGCATTCCTCCGTGCCAGCGAGGGTGCCCGACGCCGCGACTGGCTTCGACCTCGACGCCGTCGGGGACCCACTGGCCCTGACCGAGCAGTCGTGCCGTCCAGGCGCCGCCGAGAAGGTCGAAGCGGACGCTCCGCGCCACCCGGCCGCGCACCTGCCACGCCTCGGTCTCGAGACCGGCCTCGACGACCGCGCGGTCGGTCTCGGCATCGGCACGCCACCCGATCCCGTCGCGCAGACGCCACCGGTCGAAGGCCACCTCGAGCGCCCACGACCCCAGCCGCCCCCGCAGGGCGACACCGGCGCGCTCGTGGCGCTCGAAGTCCGGAGCCGGCCGCGCGTGCCACTCCCACACCTGCTCCCGGTACGCGAAGGCGTTCCCCTCGGGTGTCACCGTGCGCAGACGCTGCCAGCCGTCGGTCTCGAGCAGGGTCGGGGCCCGCAGCACGCGTTCGGCCCGCAGGACCACGTCCCAGCCCCCCCAGCGGTGCCGGACCCCGGCCCGGCCGCCCAGGCCCAGTTCGCCCGACGAGTGCTCGGCGTGGGCGATCTCGAACCGGAACCACGGCCACCACTCGGCCTCGGGATCGCCCTGGACGAAGGCTGCCGTCCGCAGCACGCGGGACGGATCGACACGGACCAGGGTGTCGGGGGCCTCGGTCTGCATCGCCCAGCGCTCGGCGCGCAGGTCCAGCCCCCATCCGGCGGACTCGGGTCGCCGCTGCCATCGCAGTCCCTGCCGCGAGGCGTCGATGTCCTGATCGAGCCGGCGGTCGTCGTCGTGGAAGTCGAGGTGCCAGGCCGAGACGGTGTTCACGACCCCGTCGCCGAAGGTGTCGACGACAACACCGAGTTCGCCGGTCCAGCGCTCGCGCGTGCCGGCGCCCAGGACGTCTCCGCGCGCGAATCTGCGGCCGCGGCCGAAGGTGAACCGGACCCGGGCGCGGTCGAACTGGAAGTCGGTCCCCAGGCGGAAGCGGCGCATCTTGACGCGCCCGCGCGACGGGTCCGAGACCACGGCCGGCGCGAAGGAGTAGTCGTAGCCCTCCTCGGTCTTCCACTCCTCGAAGTCGAAGCGGACGACGCGGTCGGTGGCCGCGGTGGTCACGGCCAGCGCACGATCGAAGGTCTCGCTGTCGGTGGTGCCGAAGCGGGTGAAGGCATGGGTCCGGCCCACGAGCGCGGGCCGCTGACGCAGCACGACGTGCTCGGATCCACCGATCGGACCGAGCGACGACACCGACGACCCCACACCGTCGAGCGCGACGACGCTCCGATCCCACAGACCGGGATCGAGATCGCCGGGACTGCGTGTGGGGATGCCGTCGATCCAGATCTCCGGAGCTCGGGTCCCGACGGGTGACAGCGACAGCCAGGCCCGCATTCCCCGGTCGCCCGCGACGCGGACCGACGCCTCGGGCAGCCGTTCCACCGCCCGTTCCAGGCTCTCGGGACGGTACCAGGACAACAGATCGTCGCCGACGGGCAGGGGACGGAGCGCGCGCAGCCGTCCCTCGTGCGCAACGGCGCGCTGGCCGGCCTCGGGTTCGTCGCCCTTCGCCGCGTCCTCGGAGAGGCGGTCCCTCGCGGCGAGACTGTCCGCGGCCACGCTGTCGACGACGGCGCTGTCGAGTCCGGCGCTCTCGATGCCGAGGCTGTCCACGACGGCGCTGTCGAACGGCGCCGGCACCCGGCCGGAGTCCTCGACGGCGGTGCTGTCGGTGTACACCGGGTCGGCAGCTACCGGGCGGACAGCCACCGAATCGGCAGCCGTCACCTGGACGCGATCACCATGCGGACCGGTCTGGGCGCGCGCGGCGACGACCAGGCCGAGAACGGCGGCGAGCGTGAGCCCGAGAACCGGGCGGCGGGGACGAAGTTTCATGCGCGGTTCTTCGGACGGCTGCGGGGCGCGGAGCGCAGCCTAGCCCACCGACGGCACCTGGGCAAGAGCGTGGAAATCGATGTCAGGCGGGATCGCCGGTGGACGCACGGAGACGCGACAGGCGCTCGTCGACGTCGAGGAAGTCCGCGTCGACGGCGCGGACGCGTTCCAGGGACTCGATCGCCTCGGTCAGGTCCCCTTGCGTCTGGTGGCCGACGCCCACGCCGTACAGCAGCCCCAGGTACGCCTGACCGGGATAGCCGGGCACGGCGAGCCCCTCCTGGAAGATCGCCATCGCCTCGTCCACGCGGTCGAGACGCAGCAGACAGGTGCCCTTCATCTCGAGCGCACGCAGCCGCTCGTCCTCGCCCTCGGCGGCGAGATCGAAGGCGGCGATCGCCTGCTCGTAGAGGGCCAGATCGAGGTACACCATGCCCAATTCGTACTGGCCGGCGTGGTCCTCGGGGTCGACGTCACCGGCGATCTGTCCCTCGACGTCCTGGGTGATCGTGTCGACCTGGCTCTTCTCGGCCGCTTCGACGTCGAAGCCACCGTCGGCGAGGATCTCGTCGAGCAGGTCGACCGTCTGCTCCGGTTCGGGTGCGCCCGGGTCGTCCTCACGCCCGCCCACGTCCTCGTCGTCCGTCGGATCCACGGGTGGGGTCTCGACCGACGCGTCGGCGCCGGTCTCGAAGGGACGCACGATGTCGAGTTCCGATGCGGGATCCGGCTCCGCTCCCCCCTCGGTTTCCTCGTCCCCGATCTCGATCTCGGGGACGGGGTCGCGGGCACCGCTGTCGTCGTCGGAGGGGGTGTCGCGCGTGGTCTCCACCGCACCCGAGACGTGGCCGGCGGCGCCGCTCAGGACGTCCATGTCGAAGTCGAAGCCGAGGTCGATGGCGGCGTCGCCCAGGTCCACCCGCGTCGACGGCGCGCCCCCTTCGTCGAAGTCGTCGCCGTGGGGCGCGTCGAAGACCGGTCCGTCGACGTCGCCGAAATCGAAGCGCGTCTCGTCGTCCGAGTCGTCGTCGCCGAGGACGATGGTCCCGCTGTCGTCGGTCTCGAAGCCCGTCTCGTCGTCGGATCCTTCGGAGACCCCCTCGATCTCGTCGCGCAGCCGAACGTACTCCGACAGCGCGTCGAGGTGTTCGAACGCGGTGCGAGCGTGCTCGAGGTACTTGTCGCGCACGTCGATCTCGTCGGCCTGGTGGGCCAGGCGGGCCTTGGCCACCAGCACCCGGGCGCGATCCTGGCCGAAGTCCCACTGCGCGAAGATGGTGTCGAGCGCACTGAGGATCTGCGGATCGTCGCCCATGAGCTCGATCAACTGGAGCCCGCGCGCGACGAAGGCCTCGCGTTCGGTCTCGACCACGCTCGGGTGCCGCGACAGGAAGTCGAGGAAGGCCGCGCTGGCCTCGGCCTCGAGACCCTGGTCGAGTCGGATCTCGCCGAGGACCCACAGGCTGTGCAGATGATTGGGATCGTGGCGGAGGATCTTCTTGTGCACCGCCACCGCATTGTTCGTCAGGCCGAACGCCAGGTACAAACGGGCGGCCTCCTGGAAGGAGGCGATGGCCCGGTCGACGTCTCCGGTCTTGAGGAAGACGTCACCGAGTTCGTTGCGAGGGGTGCCGTTGCCCGAGTCCTGGGAGCAGAGGCGCTCGTAGAGTTCGACGGCGCGGTCGAACTGCTTGGCACGGACCGCTTCCGTCGCCTGACGGCGCAGATCGCTGGTCTTGCTCACGCGCTCTCCTCGATCCTCTGTCCGGCCGGGCGACCACGGTGTGCGCGTCCGCACGCCGGGTCCGCCGGCCCTGGTGTCGCGTGGAGCGCTCGAAGCCGGGCTGCGACCGCGGAGGGGGCGCCGGCCCGGATCGGACACGCTCGTCCACCGGGTCACTAGCAAGTCCGTGACCAGCTGCTGCTCTCGGCAACGATCGGGTGGTCAGGCCCCCATCGGCACCCCGTGGTCCACGACCACCCGCCCGGCCCGGATCACCAACCGGAGTGGATCCAGACCCAGGTGATGCGCCAGGGAATCCACCGAATCCCCACGTAAGACGTTCACGTCCATGGACTTGCCGACGGCAAGACTTCCCACGTCGTCCGCGCGGCGCAGGGCGAACGCGGCGTTGATGGTGGCCATGGTCAGGGCCTCGTGCGGATGCAGGTGCAAGCGCGTGCACGCGATGGCCAGCGTCAGGGGCATCGACTCACACCAGTTGCTCCCGGGATTGAAGTCGGTGGCGAGGGCGAGGGCGACCCCGGCGTCGATCATCCGACGCGCGGGGGCCTGTTCGTTCAGGCCCAGGGAGAAGATCGTTCCGGGTAGGAGCACCCCGACCGTGTCCGAACCGGCGAGCGCGTCGATCCCGGCATCGCTGATCCGCCCCAGGTGGTCGGCGCTGTCGGCGCCGAGCTCGGCGGCCAGCTCGGCACCACCGCTGCCCTCGAGTTCGTCGGCGTGAACGGTTCCCCGCAGTCCGAGCGCGGCGGCGGCCTCCAGGACGCGACGCGATTGCTCCACCGTGTAGACACCGGGCTCGCAGAAGACATCGGCCCGCTCGGCGAGCCCCTCGGCGGCGACCTGCGGGAGGATTTCGTCGCAGACCACCCGGACGTAGCCGTCGCGGTCCTCGCGCCATTCGTCGGGGAACTCGTGGGCGGCCAGGCACGTCGCGACCAGATCGGGCAGGTGGGAATCGCCCTGCAGTCTCTTCACCACGCGCAACGCCCGCAGTTCGCTCTCGAGTTCCAGGCCGTAGCCGCTCTTCACCTCGACGGTGGTGCTGCCGTAGGCCAGGGCGGCCCGGAGCCGGCGCCGCGTCCGCCGCACCAACTCTTCCTCGTCGACCTCGCGGAAGGCCCGAACGGTGGCACGGATGCCCCCGCCGGCTTCGGCGATCGAAGCGTAGCTCTCTCCCACCAGCCGCCGCCCGAACTCCCACGACCGCGGGTGGTCGAAGACGGCGTGGGTGTGGGGATCGACGAATCCCGGAATCACCGCCGCTCCCTCGGCATCGATCCGCTCCGCGCCGGGCAGGACGTTCACACGGGCCCGAACGTCCTCCTCGGCGCCCGCCGCGACGATCCGTCCGCCGTACGAAGCCACGGCTGCGTTCTCGACCAGACCGACACGCCCGACGTCCTCACGCCGGCGCGGGGCCGGCCCGGCGCCTTCCTCCTCGAGCGTGTACAACTTCCCGATTCCGTGGATCAGGAGATCGACGGGCTCTCGCGTGGGCATCGGAATCACTCTCCCGCCCGCGGTGCGGGCATCGGCATGTGCAGATCGTTTCGTGCGGCGAAGTCCACCGCACCTTCGTAGCCGGCGTCGTAGTGCCGCGCCACCCCCATCAGCGGATCGGTGGTGAGCACGCGTTCCAGGCGCCGCGCTGCGGCGTCGGTGCCGTCGGCCACGATCACCTGACCGGCGTGGATCGACAGACCCATGCCGACCCCACCCCCGTGGTGCACGCTCACCCAGCTCGCACCGTTCACCGCATTGATCAGGGCGTTGAGGATCGGCCAGTCGGCCACGGCGTCACTACCGTCGCGCATGCTCTCGGTCTCGCGGTAGGGGCTGGCCACCGAACCACTGTCGAGATGATCCCGACCGATCACGATCGGCGCCTTCACCCTGCCGTTGCGGACCAGCTCGTTGAAGGCCAACCCGGCGCGCGCGCGCTGGCCGTATCCGAGCCAGCAGATCCGCGCGGGCAACGCCTGGAAGGCGACCTGCTCCCGCGCCATCTCGATCCACCGGCGCAGATGCGGTTCCTCGTCGCCGAAGAGTTCTAGGATCACTTCATCGGTGGCGGCGATGTCGGCCTCGTCGCCGCTCAGCGCCACCCAGCGGAAGGGTCCCTTGCCCTCGCAGAAGAGGTCGCGGATGTAGGCGGGCACGAAGCCGGGGTAGGCGAAGGCCTCGTCGTAGCCCGCGTCCTGGGCCATGCCGCGCAGGTTGTTGCCGTAGTCGAAGACGATGCTGCCGGCCTTCTGCAGACCGACCATGGCCTCGCAGTGTTCCCGCATGGAACGCATCGACTCGCGCTTGTAGGCCTCGGGATCGCGTTCGCGCAGCGCCCCCGCCTCGGCGAGGCCCATGCCGTTCGGAACGTATCCGAGCAGTGGGTCGTGCGCACTCGTCTGGTCGGTGGCGATGTCGATCTCCTCGCCGCGACGCAGCAGTTCGGGCACGACGTCGGCGCAGTTGCCGAGCAGACCGACGCTGTAGGGACGTCCCTCGCGCTGGGCCTCGCGGCAGCGCCGCAGGGCCTCGTCGAGGTCGTCCGTGGAGTCCATGAGGTAGCGGGTCTCGAGGCGGCGCTCGATGCGGTGCGGGTCGACCTCCACGCACAGGGCCACGCCCTCGTTCATGGTCACCGACAGCGGCTGAGCGCCACCCATGCCGCCGAGTCCACCCGTCAGCACGAGCTTGCCGCGGAGGTCCTCCCAACCCTGCGCTCGCGCACAGGCGGCGAAGGTCTCGTAGGTGCCCTGCAGGATCCCCTGCGTGCCGATGTAGATCCACGAGCCGGCGGTCATCTGGCCGTACATCATCAGGCCCTTGCGATCGAGTTCGTCGAAGTGCTCCCACGTGGCCCAGCGTGGCACGAGCAGACTGTTGGCGATGAGCACCCGCGGGGCGTCGGGATGACTCGGCATCACCGCCACCGGCTTGCCGCTCTGCACGAGCAGGGTCTGGTCGTTCTCGAGATCGCGCAGGCTGGCGAGGATCGCGTCGAAGCTCGCCCAGTCGCGCGCGGCCTTGCCGCGGCCGCCGTACACCACGAGCTGCTCGGGGATCTCGGCGTTGTCGGGGTCGAGGTTGTTCTGGATCATGCGGTAGGCGGCTTCCTGCACCCAGCCCTTGCAGCTGAGATCGGTTCCACGCGGAGCACGCACGTTGCGGATGGTCGACATGATGGCCTCCTCGACTGGAGTCGACCCGGGAAGTCTAAGGCTCAGGCGCGTTCGTTGCGACCGCGCAGGAAGTCCACGGTGCGACGCGCGACGGCGTCGAGATCGGGCACGATGTCGCAGATCCGCGGTAGGGAGTTGAGGAAGCGCACGCCGTAACCCCGCGACTGCAGGCGGTGGTCGAGCAGCAGCACCGCGCCGCGGTCGTCGCTGGTGCGGAGCAGTCGACCCACGCCCTGCTTCAGTCTCAGCACCGCGTCGACCAGGGTGACGTCGTGGAAGGGATCACGACCCAGCCGTCGGGCGCGCTCCGTGCGTCCCTCGACGAGCGGATCGGTCGGGACGGAGAAGGGCAGACGCGGTACGACCAGCACCTCGAGTTGCCGTCCCGGGAAGTCGACGCCCTCCCAGAAGCTGCCGGTGGCCACCAGCACGGCGGCTTCGGCCAGACGAAAGCGTTCGGCCAGGGCCGCGCGGGCCAGTCCCGGTCGTTGTACGAGCAGATCCGGCCGAACGGGAGGCACGTCGGCGAAGAGGTCATCGTCCGACGGTGCCAACCGGTCGGCGAGCTCGGACTCGAGCTGATCGATGAAGCGGTAGCTCGTGCTCAGCACGAGGATCTTCGTCGGCACCGCCGTCGCGATCGCAGCCACCGTCTCGGCGACGCGGGTGGCGAAGTGCGGATCATCGGGCTCGGGCAGGTCGATCGAGGTCAACACCAGGCTCTGGCGCTCGGCCTCGAAGGGACTCGGGATCTGCACACTCTCGGTGAAGCGGTCGGCCCGCGACAGACCGACCGACTCGGCGAAGGGCAGGAAGTCCGACTCGACCGCCAGGGTCGCACTGGTCGTGATCACGCTGCGGTAGTGGGCGTTCCAGAGGCGCCCGAGGGGGTCCTCCACCGTGAGCGGAGCCGCGACCAGTCCGCGCAGACCACCGCGTCCCGCCCAGTCGAGCCAGTACACCCAGTCCTCGTCGTCGGCCGCCTCGCAGAAGGCGATCTGCGCGCGGAATTCGCGGTGGAACTCGAGCAACGAGGCCAATCCCTCGCGCTCCTCGGAGATCGACGCACCCTGTTCCTCGACCTCCGCGCCCAGCGCGAGCAGTCGCGCGAGATCGCGTTCCAGGGTCTCGCCGGCGGTGTGCAACGCGGCGCTGCGGTCACGCAGCGGCGCGAAGGCCTCGTCGGCGTCGTGGATCCGATGCGTTCCGGGGCGGCCGGAGTCCGACCCCAGGCGGGCCGCTGCCAGTTCGGCCAGGGCCGTGTACCAGATCAGGAAGGTCTCGAGGAAATGCTCCAGCGCGCGATCCGTGGCGCGCGCACACGCCTCGGTGTCGGCATCGCCCCCGGCAGACCGCACCACGTGCGAGAAGACCTCGCGCAGCGCACCGGCTGTGCTGCGATCTCCAGTGAGGTTGCGATAGACCTCCAGACGCTCGGGCGCGATCCAGTGGCTGAGCGCACGCGTGGCCACGTCGTGCAGATGATGAGCCTCGTCGACCACGAGCACCCGTGCCGGCCCCACCAGCGACTGGCCGCTGCGCAGGTCCATCATGAGCAGAGCGTGGTTGACGACCACCACCGGTGCCTCGCGCGCGCGCCGTCGCGCCCGCACCACGAAGCACACGGGATCGCGGTGGCAGATGTGCGGTGAACACGGCTCGACCGACTCGAAGAAATGCAGCCAGTGGTCGGCGAACCATGGGTGGTCGGCGATTTCCTCGCGGCGGCCCTCACGGCTGTACCGCGACCACAGCAGGAGCGCGAACTGCGCGAGCGCCCCTTCGCTCGATTCGACGCGGGCGTGCGAGACTCGGCGTAGCTGGCGGCGGCACAGGTAGTTGTTACGGCCGAGCAGCAGCCGCACCTCGCCCGGATACCCCAGCCGTTCGAGCAGGGGGAGGTCGTGATCGATCAACTGCGACTGCAGGTTCCGCGTGTGGGTGCTCACGACCACGCGCTCGCCCGTGCGTCCTCCGTGCAGGAGCGACGGGACCAGATAGGCCAGCGACTTCCCGATTCCCGTTCCTGCTTCGACCATCAGGTGTTCCTGACGATCGAGCGCCTTCGCCACGCTCTCGGACATGTCCCGTTGACCGGCACGGAACTCGAACCCGTCGCCGATGAGACGCGCCAGCGCTCCGTCGGGGCCGAGGATCTCCTCGGGAGTCCGGTCGTTCCACGCGGCCCAGTGCTCGTCGTCGACGTCGCGCCGCCGTTCCTCGGCGGCCGTGTCGGGACGAAGGCCTTCGGGAGGTTCGGCCACGGCCCGCAGCGGGGTCGACTCGAGCAGGTGGACCATCCAAGGAGCGTGAGCGGACAGTGCTCGCACCCGCGCGTGCCTCCACGCGTCGTCCTGCTCGCGCCAGAACGCGACCCACCACACGACGAGCGCCGCCGTCGACTGCAGCGCCGACTCGAGGTCGAGCCGGTTGTCGATCGTACCCAGCACATCGACGTGATGACGCAGCACTTCGGCTCGGGCCGGCCAGAGTGTGTGCAGGAGCGTGGTCAGATCGGGTTCGGTGTCCAACGTGACGTGTTGGCCCGGAGGAAGCGTGCCTTCGGCGTCGACGAACCCGGTCTCTCCACCGTCGAGCGGAACGCACACCCGCACGCCCCCGGGACGGGCGATGGGTGCCGTCAACCACACGCGCGCCGTCACGCGTCGGCTCCTTCGCCGAGTTCCTCACGGAACCGTGCTTCGTCCCAGATCTCGACGCCCAGTTCCTGCGCCCGGGAGAGCTTGCTACCCGCCGACCCACCGGCCACGAGCACATCGGTCCGGCCACTCACACTGCCGGTGACCCTTCCCCCGAGTTCCTCGATCCGGGCCTTCGCCTCGCGGCGTTCCATGGTCTCGAGCGAACCCGTGAGGACGAAGTTGCGTCCGGCGAACGCAGTGTCCTGCGCGACCGGCTCGGCAACCTCTTCCTCGGTGGCCAGCAGTCCGAGTCCGACCAGCTCGTCGTGGACCTCGCGATTGCGCTGCAGCTCCTCGTACAGGCTCTTCGCGGTGATGGCCCCGAAGTCCGCGACGTCTTCGAGTGCGACGACGTCGGCGGCGCGCAGTCGATCGAAGCCTCCGAAGTGACGAGCGAGTTGTCGCGCCGCAGCGATCCCGACGTGACGCATCCCCAGCGCGAAGATCTGATTGCCCAGGGGTCGTTGCTTCGAACGCTCGACGAAGCCCATCAGCTTGTCGGCGCTCTTCTCCCCCCATCCCGGGAGTTCCACGACGTCCTCGCGCCGCAGGCGATACAGATCGGCCGGCCCCCGCAGCATGCCGCGCTCGAGCATGAGATCGACCCACTTCTCGCCGAGTCCTTCGATGTTCATGGCGTCGCGGCCGACGAAGTGGAGGATGCGGCCCCGCAACTGGGCCGGACACACCGCGTTCAGACAGCGCACGGCCACCTGTCCTTCCTCGCGGTACAGCGCCGAGCCGCAACTCGGGCAGGTCGCGGGTAGATGGTAGGGCTCGCTGGTGGCCGGGCGTTTCTCGACGACGACCCCGACGACCTTCGGGATCACGTCGCCGCCCTTCTGCACGATCACGGTGTCGCCCTCGCGGATGTCCTTGCGATCGATCTCGTCCTGGTTGTGCAGCGTGGCCCGCGCGACCGTGGTCCCCGCGATCGGGACCGGTTGGAGATTCGCGACGGGAGTGACGACACCGGTGCGACCCACCGATGCCTCGATCGACGCGAGGCGCGTGACGGCCTGTTCGGCCTCGAACTTGTAGGCGAGGGCGTAGCGCGGGCTCTTGGCCGTCGAGCCCAGCTCCGGCCAGCGCTCGGCGTCGTCCAGCTTGATCACCGCGCCGTCGATCTGGTACTCGAGATCGGCACGGCGTCGCCCGAGCTCTTCCAGTGTCTCGAAGAGATCGTCGAGGCTCCTGACGCGCCAACGTTCCGGCACGGGGAATCCCAGCTCCTCGAGTGCGTCGAGTTCGGCGGTGTGCGTCCCGATGGCCGGCGCCCCGGGCACCGCCATGGCATAGGCCCAGAAGTGCAGGGGCCGCTTGCGCACCTCGGCCACGTCGAGGGTCTTGAGCGAACCCGCGGTGGCATTCCGCGGGTTGCGGAAGGACTCCAGTCCCTCTTCCCGGCGGGTCTCGTTGAAGGCGGCGAACGCCACGGTGGGCATGTAGACCTCGCCGCGGATCTCGAAGAAGGGGCTGTCCCCGAACAGTGCGCGCGCGCGACCGGTGTCGACGACCTCGGGGACGTCGTCGATGGTGCGCAGGTTCTCGGT
>DATFKK010000122.1 GCA_035268685.1 Candidatus Krumholzibacteriia bacterium
CACGGGCCGCCGGAATGATTGTGGTACTTGCAGTTACGGTTGGGGCAGTGGGGAGGCGTCCAACCGTTCGTCGGTCGATTGGTACGCATGACCCCGGATCCTTGCGAATCCGGGGCCATGAACAATCATCGAGGCAGAACCTACTACTTCAGTAGAACCGCACGCCGGATCTGTGTCCCTTCCTCCGTGACCAACCGCAGGAAGTAGACCCCGCTCGACAGGCGATCGGGTTGCCAGGTCAGGCGACGCTCGCCCGCGGGCATCACCTGATCGACCAACGTCGACACCCGGCGTCCGCGCGGATCGAACACATGGAGTTCGACACGCCCGGGTCGATCGAGCGAGAAGCTGATCTCGGTCGCCGGGTTGAAGGGGTTCGGCGCGGCGTGCAGCCCTCGATCGACACGCGTGGCATCGGCCGCGAACACGTTGCCGCTCTCGCAGGCCTTGGTCACTGCGTTCGAACCCGCGTCGTAACTCAGACTCGCGTGCGTGACGTCGGTCACCTCGAAGCACCACTCGCCCGAAGCGTTCCTGGTCTTGCCGGTCTCGAAGAAGACCGAGCCGTCGGACTGGGTCAGACCACTGAAGGTGCCTCCGACCGGACCGGTGAACACACCGGTCACTGTCGCGTTGGCCACCGGAGCCCCGCCGGAGTCCTGGATCACGACGGTGGCCTGACCGGCGTTGTTCGGTCCGGCGACCTTCCGGGTGACCGCGATCGTGGCCACCGACATGGTCCCGCCCACCGGCGCATCGGACACCGTCACGTAGTCGGTCTTCGTGATCGAATCGCTACCGATGTCGTTGCTGACGGTGAGCGACACGGTGTAGGTCCCCACGGCCTGGTAGGTGTGGCTCGGGTTGGCCTCGACCGAGGTCGTGCCGTCACCGAAGTCCCAGCTCCAACTGGTGGGTGTCCCCGTGCTCTCGTCGGCGAACTGCACCGTCAGCGGCACGGTTCCCGACGTCGGCGTGCCGCTGAAGGCAGCAACCGGAGCGGTCGGCGTGCTGCCGCCGATCTCGAAGACCAGGGCGTCGACGCTGATGGCGTCGAGGCTGGTCAGATCCCAGCTCCGGTCGGTGTCGACGACGCGCACGTAGACCGTCCCGCTGGTTCCGGCCGGCAGCGTGGCGCTGTAGTCGCTCGCGGCAGCACTGGCCACGGTGAACGCGGTGTTCCACGTGGCCTGGTCGGTCGACCAGGCGAACACGAAGTCGTCGTCGCCGGTCGAGCGTGAGGCCCGGGCCGTCAGCGTCACCTGGTCCCCCACGGGTAGATCGAAGCGCCACTGGTGCTCGGCCCAGCTCGTGACCTTGCGCGGATGATTGTCGCTGAGGGTCTCGGTGACGACCTCGGAGACGCCATCGGCGCTGTGGGTATCCAGATAGCTTCCGCTGACGGTCCCCAGCACGGGCAGGTCCTCGAGCGCCGTGGCCACGGTGGCCGAACCCGGCTCGGTCACGGTCACGTATTCGGTCTGCGTGACGGTGTCCGTGCCGACGTCGTTGCTCACGGTCAGCGACACGGTGTACGTGCCGACCACGTCGTAGGTGTACGACGGGTTCTGCACCGTGGACACGCTTCCGTCGCCGAAGTCCCAGCTCCAGCTGGTCGGAGCGCCCGACGACTGATCGGTGAAGTTCACCGTCAGGGGAGCGGTGCCGCTCGTGGTGTCGGACGAGAAGGCGGCCACGGGAGCGACGGGTTCGGAACCCGCACCCACGGCGGCCGCCGCGTCGACCATGCCGTACCCCGAGTAGCGGTCCCAACCGGTCACCGACTCGACGTTCACGATGTCCTGCGCGGTGCTGGTGAGCGCATCGCGCACCTGTAGCGGGGTCTTCGCAGGGTCGGCTGAGATCACGAGCGCGGCCACTCCTGCCGCGTAGGGCGTCGCGGCCGAGGTCCCGTTGAACCACATGTCGTAGTCGCCGGCCGCGTAGCCACCGGAACCACTGATATCGGTGGTCGGCAGGATCGTCGGAGCGATGACGTCGACGGCGCCGCGATCGTCGGGAGTCGTCGAGCCGTAGTTCGAGCCCCACCAACGCTCACCGTCACAGGTGTAGCCGTTGGGATCGGTGTTCACACCCGAGTTGACCTCGGTCCGGCTGCTGCTGCTCCGCTTGCGATCGCCACAGGGCGAGGCCGCCCCCACTCCGATCACGACGTCGTGGACGGCGGGATAGCTGATGGTGCTCGCGTTCTCGTTCCCGGTGGCGGCCAGGATCACCGACCCCGCGTCGTGGGCGTACTGCAGCGCGGTGTCGGTGGCCGGATCGCTGCTGATCGCGGCGCCCAGACTCATGCTGATGACGTCGGCACCGTTGTCGGCAGCCCAGTACAGGGCGTTCTGGATGTACGAAAAGTACATGGCGCCACTGCTGTCGGCGACCTTCACCGGCATCACACTGGAGCCACCGGCGATCCCCGCGACGCCCAGGCCGTTGTTCGCGATCGCCGCGGCCACGCCTGCGCAGGCAGTGCCGTGTCCAGGGCTCGAACTGTCGTCGTCGGGATTGCTGTCGTCGTCACCGAAGTCGTAGCCCGGCACGAGACGCAGGTCGGGATGGTTCACGTCGACACCACTGTCGAGGATCGCGACGACGACATCGGTGGCGCCGTAGACCTGTGGCTGATCCCACGCGAGCTCTGCGTTCGCATCGAAACCGACCGTTCCGACGGGTTCGCCGTTCTCGTGGCTGAAGGTCGCCCAGTCGTACGACAGCATCTGCGCCGTGTTGTCGTGTCCCCACTGGTCGGGATACATCGGATCGCTCGGGACGGCCGCGGGGAAGGCGCGCCAGTCCACGGTTGCGCGTTCCACGTCGACGGTCTCGCGCAGGTCTCGCGCGATCACCGCCGGATCGACACCACCATCGGTGTCGACGATCATCCATCGATCCACACCCAACTGCCGTGCCTTCTCCGCCCGCTGGGGCAGGGCGTAGGCCGCACGCACGCTCTGCACTCCGTGGCGACGGAACTTCTGGTCGAGCGCGAGGACACCGGTCGAACCGATCCCCGAGCCGCCGATCGAGCGACCGAGTGCCGAACGGACGGTCCGCGTGGCCTCGGGGGTGAGCCGGATCAGGACCCGATCCGGTGCGTAGGTGGTGACGTCGGACGCCTGTTGCGAGAAGCCCTGCTGCACCGGGGACCACGTGCGGGTCTGGGCACTGGCGAAGGTGCCGGCGCACAGGAGGGCGAGAGTGACGATCGTGATGCCGAATGCCGGGACGGGAGGAACCCGTTTCATGAACACTCCTCGGGACTGGATTGGCGAGATTCGCGCGAGGGGGCGGCGCACACCGGGGGACACGATCCGTTGCGGATCGATCGGCGCGATCGGGAGCGACACCGGCGATCGGCCCGACCGTACCATCCCGGACCAGCCGGAGCCACGGCGATGAGCCTCTCTCGAGAGCCGAACGGGAATCGAACGGCCGCACATCACATTTTCACAACGGATCTGCACGAGGCGCGGGCGCCACGGCCCGCCGCGGGATCACCCGTCGCGCCGTGACCTGGCGTCGGGGGTCGATTCCGCCTCGCCGCGTTCGGCCGGGATCTCCGGCGGAACGGTCCGGACCAGGTGCTCCTTGGTCCACACGCGGTGGCCCACGAACTCCGAGGCCCGCACCGGACAGTTCTCGACCGCGCACTCGGGGCACATGCGCGGCCGGCAGGGATCGACGTGCACGACGACGCTGCTACGCCGGCCCTCCGCGCGACCGATCTCCTGTTCGAGGGCCGTCGCCTCGGCGTAGCTCTGCTCGATGCTCCAGTAGCGCGGCAGGGCCATGTGCAGGTCCACGTGCATGACGTCCCCCGCCCACCACGCTCGCAATTCGTGGACGTCGATCCAGTGCGGGGGGCGGCTCTCCTGCAGTCGCTCGGACACGCGGTCGAGGACGTGGACATCGGCCTCGTCCATGAGCCGCCCCACCGACTCACGGATCAACCCGAACCCGGAGAAGAGGATCTGGCCGGCGATCAGGCACGCCACCAAAGGATCGACCCAGAGCCAACCCGTCGCGGACACGACGATCAGCGCGCCGATCGCCCCTGCACTGGTGATCACGTCGGCGAGCACGTGCCGACCGTCGGCCTCGAGAGCACGGCTGAAGTGGCGGCGACCCTGGCGCACCAGGAACAGTCCGAGGACCAGGTTCACCACGGCAGCTGCGAACACGAGCAGGAGACCGGAGTCGATCCGCTCCAGGACCGCGGGGTCGAAGAAACGCGGAACGGCGCTGATCAGGATCCCCACCGCGGCCAGGACGATGAGCGCTCCCTCGAAACCGGCGGAGAAGTCCTCGACCTTACCGTGACCGTAGGGGTGGTTCTCGTCGGCGGGGCGCGACGCGAACCAGACGCTGAACGCCGCCACGGCCGACGCCACGATGTTCACGATCGACTCGAGAGCATCGGAGAGGATCGCGGTCGACCCCGTGAGGTGCCAGGCCCAGAACTTCACCCCGAAGAGGACGACGGCCACCACGAGGGAGATCAACGATGCGCGGATCCGGGCCCGGATCCGGTGGTCGTGGGCGACGGTCAGGTCGTCAGTGCGCGCCGACACCGTCGATCCCTCCTCCGCGGCCGCGTCGCCTCTCGATCCGTTGCAGGCGGTGCAGGAGATCGGCCCGCCTCGCCGGCGCCGACGGGTCCAGCCGACGCCGATCGATCGCCGCCCGGAGTGCGCGCTGCACGACGTCTCGTGCCCGCTCGAGGTCGCCGAGTCGGTGCTCGCAGAGCTTGGCCCACTCCACGTGGGCGTCGACGTCCAGAGGTGCGGCCGCCACGATCGTCTCCCACTCCCGCGCCGCCTCGGCGAAGCGGCGCTGCCGCCGCAGGAGATGCGCCAGCATCCGGCGCGCGGCCAGGGCGACCGCCCGATCGGAGTCCTCGACCAGCCGGCACACGTGCACCCGGGCCTCGTCGGACTCCCCGCGGTGCGCGAGCAGCCGCGCGACGGCCATCCGGGCCGATCCCGGCAACCCCTCCGGCGGATCGTCGCCGACGCACCGGGCGAACCACGTGGCCAGCCGGGCGAGCCGATCGACGTCGCGTGCGTTGTGGTCGACCACCTCGCCGAGACCGGCGTCCAGACCATCGGCCAGGAGCGTCCGGTAGACCTCGGGAGCGTGCGAACCCGGAAGATCGTCGTCGCGATCGAGGCCGAGCAGATGATACTCGAGATCCACCTGGCGCACCCCGGCGAGCCACGTACGCAGGATCCGGCGTGCGGGATGGACCAGGTCGAGATGCGGTCGCTCGAGGACGTCGGCGTCGAGACGTTGCAGACGGAGGCGGGTCCGGAGCCTCGGAACGTCGAAGCTGCGACCGTTGTAGGTGACGATCAGATCGGCGTCGGCCAACTCTTCGACCAGCGCCGACAACAGGCTCTCCTCCCCCGCGGGCTCGGGCAGGAAGAGCTGCACCCGTCGTGCCCCTTCCGGAGACCAGTGGAGCAGGCCGATCAGGAAGACGAAGGTTCCCGTCCCCGACTCCAGGCCGGTGGTCTCGGTGTCGAGCACGACCCAGTGGTCGCCGAGGGGTTCCACGGCAGCCAGACGCCGGCAGGCCCGGGCCCCTACGACCTGGTGCGGCGGAGCCAGACCGTCGACGTCGGCCTCCATCCGGAGGTATCCGTCCGGCGCGGATCCGACCCACCGTGCCCCGCGGTCGAGCAATGCACGCAGCGGCTCGTTCCCACGTACGACACCGGCCACGGCCGTCCTCCGGGGCGGCCGGTCGAACTGGGCGAGGCGCTCGCGCAGGCTCTTCACGTCAGGATCCCGCGATCATCAACTGACGGTGGTCGTGATCCTCGTCGGCACGGGCCAGGGCGAGCAGGCGCGCGGTGCTGCTCTTCGCCCGATCGCCGGCCTCGAGCACGCTGCCCACGCAGCTCGGGCAGCCGTGCTCGCAGGCGCACGAATGCAGCCTCTCGTGCGCCGCCTCGAGCACGATCGGGTGCAGATCGAACAGCTTGCGGCTGAAGCCGACGCCGCCCGGGTAGGTGTCGTACACGAACAGCGTGGGACCACCGGTCATCGGCGACTTGATCATGGGCACGCTGCGAACGTCGGCGGGATCGGCCATGAGGAACAACGGTGCCACCTGCGCCACCAGGTTCGCCAGGCCCTTCAGGCCGTCGCCGAGGCTCAGGTCCTCGGCCCGCATCCGGTCCTCGAGTTCGGGCGGCAATTGCCACCAGTAGCTGGTCGTGTGGTGCTCGAGTTCGGGCAGGTGGATGCGCCCGGCGCCCAGGTTCTCGTGCGTGCCCAGCTTGATCTTCTTGAACATGGTGGCCTTCGTGATCAGGCCGATCTCGCCGTGGGCCCGCGCGCCGAGTCGCTCGGGCTCGCGCTCGAACTCGTCGAGGGCGTGGATCTCGCCCTTGCTCTGCGCGTCGGTGTAGTACTCGACCTTCACCTCGCGCACGTAGGCCTCCTTGCGTTCCCAGTCGAGCTGGTCGACGTGGTACTGGCGGCCCTGGTGCAGGTAGATGGCGTCGTCGTGCAGCAGGAGCTGCGCGCTCAGCAGATCGGTCTCGCCGATCACCTGCCGCTGCCGCGTGGTGTCGACGATCACCACGTTCTCCACCACCGCGCTGCGCAACGAGACGTCCTCGGCCGGATAGGTGTCGGCCATCCAGTGCCACTTGTCGCCGCTGCGGCTCAAGACCCGGTTGTCGGCCAGGTACTGCAGCATCTCGCCGGTGGCGTTGTTGTCGCCGAAGCGCTCGTCGTGGGCGAAGGGGATCTCGAAGGCCGCGCACTTCAGGTGGTTGAGCAGGATCGCCAGGTTGTCGGGATCGATGATCGCCTGCTCGGGCGTGGACTCGAGGAAGAACTCCGGATGCTCGATCACGTACTGGTCGATCGGCGCGCTGCTCGCGACGAGGATCGCCATGCTCTCGCTGCGCCGTCGACCCGCACGGCCGGCCTGCTGCCAGGTGCTGGCCACCGTCCCCGCGTAGCCGGCCATGATGCACACGTCGAGTTGGCCGATGTCGATCCCGAGCTCGAGTGCATTGGTGCTGGCCACGGCCAAGACCTTGCCGTCGCGCAGGCCCTTCTCGATCGCGCGCCGTTCGTTCGGCAGGTATCCGCCGCGGTAGGCGCGCACCCGATCGGCAGGGCGTTTGAGCTTCACCATCTGCTGCCGTAGATAGGTCAGGAGCAACTCCACCCGTACCCGACTGCGCCCGAAGAGGATCACCTGGACGCCGGTCTCCAGGAAGGGTCGCGCGATCCGCACCGCCTCTTTGATCACCGAACGCCGGATCCCGAGCTCGGCGTTCACCACTGGTGGGTTGTAGAAGACCAGGTGCCGCGTCCCCCGCGGCGCGCCGTTGTCGTCGACCAGCTTCGCCGGCCGGCCGAGCAGACGCGCCGCGTGCTCCTCGGGATTGGCGATCGTCGCGCTGCAGCAGATGAAGGTCGGATTGCTGCCGTAGAACGCACAGATCCGCTGCAGGCGACGGATCACGTTCGCCACGTGGCTGCCGAACACACCGCGGTAGTGATGCAACTCGTCGATCACCACGTAGCGCAGGTTCTCGAAGAGCTTCACCCACGCGGTGTGATGCGGAAGGATCCCCTGATGCAGCATGTCGGGATTGGTGACCACCACGTGCCCGCTGCTGCGGATCGTGCGCCGCGCCGCCGCCGGGGTGTCGCCGTCGAAGGTGTAGGTCTTGATGTCGGCCTCCATGGCCTCGATCAGGCCGTGGAGCTCGTTCATCTGGTCCTGGCTGAGCGCCTTCGTCGGGAACAGGTAGAGAGCCCGCGCTTCGGGGTCGCCGAGACAGCGTTGCAGGACCGGGAGGTTGTAGCAGAGCGTCTTCCCACTGGCCGTCGGCGTCACGACCACCGTGTCGCGGCCCGCCTCGGCCTGTTCGATGGCCCGGGCCTGATGGGTGTAGAGCGACGGAATCCCCCGCTCGACCAGAGCGCTCCGCAGGCGCGGATCGAGGGCTTCGGGGAAGTCGACGGTGCGCGCCGCCGCCGCGGGCACGGTGTGCCACAGGCGAACGTTGCGACCGAACGACTCGTCGGACCGCAACCACGAGATCAGCTGCTGGAGATTCACGGGTCCCCCTTCTCGGACCTACGTCCACGAAGCCGAAGCGCAGCTCGCGACGGCGGAAGGGGCGAATGCCGAGATGTGGATCCGGGAAGGCCGAGGGAGACGCCGGTTGCGATCAGTCTCGCTGGTTCGGGCCGTCCTTGCGCGGCTCCGTCGGATCACTCTCGATGTCGCCCTTGATCTCGCGGGTGGCCGACTTGAACTTGCGGATCGATCGACCGAGGGCATCGGCGATCTCCGGCAGCTTCTGCGGGCCGAAGATCAGCAGGATCACCCCGAAGATCAGCAGGGTCTCCTGCCAACCGAAGCTCGGGATGATCGCGAAGCCGGCCGAGGCCGCGTTCGTCGACACCTGCGACACCATTGCTGCCAACATCGTCATCGTCTCCTACCGCTTCGCGCGCCGGGGGGGAGGTCCGACGTCGAAGTGCCGAGGTCGTGGGCCGGGAGAACACGTCGGGGGCTCGCGACGGAGGCTTGGGTTCGACTCCTACGCCGACACGGTCCTAACGGATCCAGCGCAGGATCTGAGCCACGAGGAAGATGCCGATCACGCTCATCAGATTCACGTGAACGAACAGCCCGATCGTCACGTCGAACGCGACGAGATCGATCGGCATGGGCCCGAACCCGAAGCTCTCGTACTGGACGAAGAGCTCGTGGGCCACGCTGTCCTCGGGGACGAACAGACCGACTGCCTGCCCCAGAACGCTCCCCACCAGTATACCCACAAAGAAGGTGAGAGCCAGGAAGCCCGCTGATCTCCGCGCCAGGTCAGAACCTCCCGCTCGCCACCTGCCGGCCCGTCGAGTCCGAGATGCACGAGCGCACCTCGCCGGCTCGACCCCGGACGCGCGCGAACATAGCACCGATCCGGAGGGCGTCAACGGGCGAAGTCAGGACCGGAAACCTTCCGGAACAGGTCCAGCGATGCCCAGTCGCGGCCGAGCACCAGGCTGACGTCGGCGCGGGCGTCTTCGGTCCGTTCGAGGATCACCGTGCACGGCCCGAGCCGCTCGGCGAGACGCCGGCTCAGCGCCGGCTTGCCCCGGCGGTCGATCAGGAAGCTCGTTGCGAACTCGTGACCCGTCCACGTGTCCACTCCCACGACGTCCTGCCGGAGCTCCTGCAGCTGCCGCGCGGCGCGACGGGCGAGGCCGTTCTCGCCGCACGCGTTGAGGACCTCGACGCGCAGTGTCGGCACCGTCGTCGCCCCCCCCGACCGCAGGACGGCGAGTCCCATGGACAGCGCGCTGCCGGCGAGGGCCACGAGAAGGACGACCCGCAGGGCGTTCACGCGCGCTCGTCCCCCATCGCCTCGCGATCGCGACGGGCGCGTTCGAGGTCGTCGACGGTGTTCACGCCCTGCACCTCGCGCTCGTCTTCGCAAACGCTGGCGGCGACCACCTCGCCGTCGCCGACGAGCAGTTCGACGACGTCGGTCAGATAGTACTCGCCCTGCGCGTTGTCCCGGTCGAGCCGCGACAGGACCGACCAGAGGTGGCCGTTGTCGAAGCACCAGGTCCCGGTGTTGTACTCGCGGATCGTCCGTTGCTCGTCGGTTGCATCCTTGTGCTCGACGATGGCACGAACGCGTCCGTCGCCGTCGCGCACGATCCGGCCGTAGCCGGTCGGGTCCTCGGCGATCGCCGTGAGGACGGTCGCGGCCGCGTTCTTCTCACGCGTGGTCGCAACCAGATCACGGATCGTCGACGTGCGCAACAGCGGCACGTCGCCGCACAGCACGAGCGTCACGCCGTCATGTCCCTCGAGCTCGGGCCGGGCCATGTCCACGGCGTGCCCCGTGCCCAGTTGCTCGGCCTGCAGAGCGGTGGTCACGCCGGCGCCGACACTGATCGCCGCCACGTCGCCGGCCTGATGGCCCACGACGACGACCGTCTTCGCCGGCTCGAGCGGGGCAAGGGCCTCGAGAACGTGACGCAGCAGAGGCTTGCCGCCCAGTGGATGGAGAACCTTGGCGAGGTCGCTCTTCATGCGCGTGCCCTTGCCCGCGGCGAGAACGACGGCGTAGAGGTCTTGCATGGGTCTCCTGACCGGTTTCGGGTTCAGTCGGTCTCGGTCGCCCACCGGCGACGGACCGCCTCGGGCGTGTGCTCGTCGAGCAACGGAGCGCGACGCACGTCGTGCCCGTCGATCACGAAGCAATGGTTGTCGATCAATCGTGCCGCGCCGACGCGACCGGCCACCGCCAGCAACATGCGTCCGGTGGCCCGCTCCGGATGTATCAGGTCCGGAACGCGGCGCAACTCCGCGTAGTCGACGTCGACTCCGCGATCGCGCAGGTGCTCCGTCACGGCGCTCTCGACCGTGACGACCTCGCGTTCGCCCGTGCCGAGCACCTCCTCCCCGATCGCCAGGGCCTCGGACAGCGCACGGGCCGTGTGGCGCTCCTCGTCCTGCAGGTAGCGATTGCGGCTACTCATGGCCAGGCCATCGGTCTCGCGCCGTGTCGGCACGAAGGCCAGGTCGACGTCGAAGCGCAGGTCGGCGACCAACCGGTGCAGTACCATGCACTGCTGCGCGTCCTTCTCGCCGAACACCGCCACCTGCGGCCGGAGCACCACGAAGAGCTTCGTGCAGACCGTCGCAACGCCGACGAAGTGGCCCTCGCGGTGACGTCCGCACAGAGGCTCGGCCACGGGCCCGGCGACGACACGCGTGGAATCGCCGGGCGGATACATCTCGTCGACCACGGGAGCGAAGACACCGTGCACGCCGAGTTCGCCGAGACGCTCGACGTCACTCTCCAGGCGTCGCGGGTAGCGCTCGTAGTCCTCGCCGGGTGAGAACTGGGTCGGATTGACGAAGACACTCACGACGACCGGACCGATCGGCAGGCCGGCGCGGACCAGGTCCAGATGACCCTCGTGGAGATCGCCCATGGTGGGGACGAGGACGACGGGCGCGACGCCCTCGAGTCCGCGTCGGGCCTCGGCCACGGTCTGCCAGACCGCCGGGCGGTGCTCCCGGGGTGGCACCGTCTCACCCGTCACGTTCCGCCTCGTCGGCCTCGACCTCGGCCGCGCCCTCGTAGCTGTGGTCGAGCGTCGGGAAGGCCCCCGAACGGACCTCGTCGGCGAAAGCGCGCACCGCGCCCGTCAGGTCACCGAGGGCATCGGCATAACGCTTCACGAAACGCGGATGGAATGCATCGTCGAACCCGAGGAGGTCGTGGAAGACCAGCACCTGTCCGTCGCACTCGGGTCCTGCCCCGATCCCGATCGTGGGAATCGAGACCGCGGCCGTGATGTCGGCCGCCAGTGCGTGGGGGATGCACTCGAGGACCAGAACCGCTGCGCCCGCCTGCTCCACGGCCCGCGCGGCCTCGAACACCCGCAGCCCGGCGTCCTCGGCCCGGCCCTGGACCCGATAGCCGCCGAAGGCGTGGATGGACTGCGGGGTGAGCCCGACATGCCCCCACACCGGGACATCGGCCCCGACGATCGACTCGATGCTCGCCAGGCGCGCACCCGCACCCTCGACCTTGACCGCTTCGGCTCCGGCCTCCTGCACCAGACGGATCGCCGCGTCGAGTGCGGCGGCGGGTCCACGCTGGAAGGTTCCGAAGGGTAGGTCGGCCACGACGTGGGCACGCGGCTTCGCCCGAGTCACGCAGCGCGTGTGATAGACCACGTCGTCGAGCGTGACCGGTAGCGTGCTGTCGTGCCCCTGGACCACCATGCCCAGGCTGTCCCCCACGAGGATCGCGTCGACTCCCGCTCGGTCGACGATCCGCGCGCTCGCGTGGTCGTAGGCGGTGACCACCACGATGTGCTCACCGCGACTCCGCGCCTGCTTCAGATGATGGAGGGTGCGCTTGCTCATGTCCGCTCACGACCACGAGGGGGCGTAGTAACGCGTGCCCGTGAAGGGCTCGACGATGTTGTTCCGCAGGTCTTCGTAGTGGCGACGATTGCGGACGAAATCCAGATCGTTCGTATTGACGACGAGAAGGGGCGTCTCCGTGTAGTGGAAGAAGAAGTAGTTGTAGGCCTCGTTCAGGGTCTGGATGTACTCCGGATCCATGTTGCGCTCGAAGGCCCGACCGCGCCACGCGATGCGCCGCAGCAGGACCTCGGTGCTCGCCTGGAGGTAGACCACGACTTCCGGACGCGGGATCTTCTCGTCGAGGACATCGGCGATACGCTCGTACAACCGCAGCTCGTCCTCGTCGAGGGTGATGTTAGCGAAGATGCGATCCTTGGCAAAGAGGTAGTCCGCCACCACGCGCGGTCCGAACAGGTCCATCTGCGTGCGCGCCATCTGCTGCCGGTAGCGGCTCAGCAGGAAGAACATCTGGGTGACGAAGGCATGGCTGCGCCGGTCCTCGTAGAAGCGGCTCAGGAAAGGATTCTCCTCCACCACCTCGAGGTCGAGGTCGGCGCCGATCTCCTCGGCCAGCATGCGGGCGAGGCTCGTCTTGCCGGCCCCGATGACGCCCTCGATCGCGATGCTCCGCCACGGACAGTCCACGTCGCCTCCACTCCGGCGGTCAGACCTCAGGCACCGTCGCCGGGATCCGGCCCGAGTTCGACCTCGACCCGCTCGATCGACTGGCGGGCCACGTCCTCGCGTTCGAGCAGCGCGGCCAGGGGTTCGGACTCGCCCGGTATGGTGAGCGAAGGATCCAGATCGTACAACGGTTGCAGCACGAATCGCCGCTCGTGCATCCGCGGATGCGGCAGGGTCAGCCGCGGATCGGAGCTCCGCACCGCACCGTCGAGCAGCAGGTCGACGTCCAGGGGACGGGGTCGCATGTGACCGTTGACCGCGCGCCCCGCTCCCCGCTCGAGCCCCTGTCCGCGCCGGAGGATCTCGTCGGCGGCCGGCGCCCCGTGCAGTGCCACGCAGAGGTTGAGATGGAGTGGACCGGGCTCCGAGCCGACGTGCGTGGTCTCGTACACCGGACTCAGGTCCAGGCCCTCGACCTCCGGCCAGTTGGCGATCGCACGCACCGCGGCCCGCAGGTGGGCCGCACGGTCACCCTGGTTGCTGCCCAGACCCAGATGCACGATCCGATGCATCACCCGGCACCCCCTCGGGATCGCGTCATGTGGATCCTCACCGGCCCGGCGCCGATTCCCAGGGGAGGCGCGCACTTCTCCACCATGACGTGCGCCCGGCGGACCCGTTCGTCGGCCAGGGCGTCCTCCAGCAGGGCTCCGGCGAGGGCCTCGACGAGGTCCCACCGTTGCGACAGGACGCGCTCCCGTACGACGCGGTGCAGCCCGGCGTAGTCGAGAGTGGAATCCAGACCCCGGCCCGGTGCCATCGACAGATCCAGGTCGACGGTCAGCTCCACCCGGACGGGCTGGGTCCACTCGTTCTCCCCCGGCAGCACGCCGATCCGACAGGGCAGCGAAGGGAGACGGAGTTCGATCCGATCGTGGTTCTCGGTGCGCATCCGCGGGAAGCTACCAGCGAAGGGGCGACTTTCCAAGACCGGAGCCGACACGAAGGCGGCGGGCCCCTCCGGACCCGCCGCCCTCTCGAAGGATGTGCGCCGCCGGATCTCAGCGACCCTGACCGCTCTGCATGCGCTCGATCTCGATCAGCTGCTGCTGACGGTTGATCTCCTTGACGGCCAGCTCTCCCCAGTAGGGATCGTCCTTGGCCTCCTCGAACATCCGGATCGCCTCCCGGTAGTTCGCGTCGCGCTTCTCGAGGATCTTGCCCATGAGGAAGTACATGCTGTCCTTCTCGGGCACCTCGTCGGCCCAGTTGGCCAGAGCGTCCTGGGCCAGGGCCGCCGCCTTGTTCCACTGGTTCAGGTCCGAGTACAGGAATCCGAGACTGCTCGCCACGTCGTAGCGATCCGGCTGCAGATCCAGGGCCTCCTGGTAGGCATCGACCGCCTCTTCGAGCTTGCCGAGCTGCTGCAGGCTCTGACCCAGGTTCTTCCAGGCGGCCGCGCTCTCGGGTCGCTTGTCGAGGAAACCGCGGAAGGCGTCGGCGGCCTCCTGCCACTCCTGCCGATTGAAATGGTCGAGGGCGATCTTGAACATGCCCGTCGAGCCGCCACCGCCGAGCTCGTACCACTGCTTGGCCGAGATCGGCTCGCCGAGCGTCTCGAAGGCCTTGCCGATACGGTTGGCGATCTCCTGCTGCTTCGCCCCGGTCTCCATGGCGTAGAGCGCCTCGAGATGCTCGATCGCGTTGCGCAGATCATCGCTGTTGGTGTACGCGTACACGAGCCTCTCGTGCGCGTCCTTGTCGGCGGGATCGTGCGTGAGCACGGCCTCGTAGACCTTCTCGGCCTCCCGCCAGTTCCGGTTCTTGAGCAGGACGAAGCCGTAGGGCGCCAGGATCCGGTTCTCGACGCGCGCCAGGACGCCGTCGTACTTGCCCTCGATCAGCTTGGCGTACCAGTCGCCGGCTTCGGTGAAGGACTGCGTGCGCATCTTGGCCTGGGCCATGAGTTCGACGCTCTCCCAGTGTTCCGGGCAGGACTCGACGGCCTTCTCCAGCGAGGGGATCGCTTCGGCCCACTGGTTGGCCTGCACGAACTGGTAGGCGGTGCTGTAGCTCTGCTGAGCCGTGCTCAGCTCGCTCGGACTGCACTGGGCCTGCGCGGGGGCCGCGGCGAGCGTCGCGGCGACGACGACGGCGACGGCCGCCGTCACCCGGCGGAATTCGATGGTCATGGCGAGTCGGAACCTCCGGATTCGGATCGTGCGCGGAATCGGAACGATCCTCGGGAACACGGTGTCGGCATATCCTTCGGGGAACGCGGAACGCGGGAAGGTAGTGTCACGCCTCGCGATTCGTCAAACTCCGGCGTCGCCCGCGCACCGGATCGACGGTGCCCGCAACACCGGGTCGATCAGGACAACACCGTGGCAGCACGGAAGTTCCCGCGACCGGACCGTGGTCAGGTCTGGCCCAGCGCCTGCCGCATGTCCTGCACCACCACCATGAGCGCCGCCGGACCCAGCTGCTCGGGCGGGATCCGCTCGAGCTGGGCGAAGGCCTCGCGACCGGGACCGAGGCTCTCGAGCTTCTTCTGGGCCGATCCCGAGACGGGGAGCAGACGGAGGACCAGCCGGCTGAGCAGCTCGTGCAGCTCTCGGCGCAGCGCCCGGTAGGCCAGCGCGTCGTAGTAGGCGTCGGGCCGGAGTTCGTCGATCCAACGGATCACGTCGAAAAGACGCGAGGCACGACCCAGCGCGAAGTAGTCCGCCGCGACCGCCTTCGCCGAGCGCTTGCACTGGCCGGCGAGGTCGAGCACGACGAGCGCCCGCGGCAGGTAACGCACGTGCGCCAGCCGGGTGGCCATCTCGCCGGGGATCCCGGCCTCCGTGAACCGGAGCACGCGCTCCCGCACCCGCTCCAGCGAGACCTGGTCGAGCACCGACTCGACGTCGGACTCCAGTCCCAGGATCTTGCGGGAGTGCGGCCCGGTCTGACGCAGACCGGCCGTGATCTCGGCCTCGGACCAGTGCTCGAGCAGATGCCGGGTCCCGAGCCGCAGGGCGTGCTCGACGATCAACAGCGCCTCGTACAGGACCTCGACCTCGACCTTCCAGCCCAGGCTCCAGAGCTCGTCCTTGAAACGCCACAGATCGGCGGCTCGGCTCAGGAAGGAGTAGGCCTCGAAGGTCTGACGCGAGTTCGCACCGCAATCGGCGTGCATCTCGTGGAAGAACGTGCAGCCGGTGTGGTCGACGATCCGGTTCGTCAGTCGGGTGAGCGCGATCTCGCGGCGCAACGAGTGTTCGTCGACGGCCTTCGCGAAGCGCTTGCGGACCTTCGCGGGGAAGTAGTTCCGGAGCGCGGGGAGCAACCCCTCCATGTCGAGCTTCGGATCCTCGAGCAGCTCCTCGTAGAGCCGCATCTTCACGAAGCTGCTGAGCGTGGCCAGCTCGGGACGCGTGAGGGCTTCGCCCTCTGCCATGCGCCGGTCCATCTCGCGCACCGGCGGTAGGTCCACCTGCCGCCGCGACAACGAGAAGTAGCGGGCGATCTCGTCCATCACGCGGTCGAAGGGGGCCAGGTCGAAGCGGCTCCGCCGCTCGTCGAGCGACAGCATGCGTGCCTGGTCACCCTGGGCGACGAGAACGTCCTGGGTGACGGTGGGCTCGATGTCGGGCAGGAGCTGGTTTCGACTACGCATCGACAGACGGCCGGCCTGCACCTGTGTGGCGAACAGGATCTTCAGGTTGACCTCGTGGTCGCTGATGTTCACGCCGCCGGCATTGTCGATGAAGTCGGTGTTGATGCGCCCGCCGTTGCGCGCGAACTCGATCCGAGCTGCCTGGGTGAGGCCCAGATTGCCTCCTTCACCCACCGTCTTGCACTGCAGCTCCGACGCGTCGATCCGAACGGAGTCGTTCGCCGGGTCCGCCGCCTGGGCGTGGGACTCCTGGCTGGCCTTGACGTAGGTCCCGATCCCTCCGTTGTAGAGCAGGTCGACCGGCATGCGGAGGATCGTCCGCACCAGCTCCGACCCGCTCATCTCCGTCTCCTCGACGCCCAACATCCGCCGCACCGGGGCCGACAGGGGAATCCGCTTGGCGTGGCGGTCGAAGATGCCGCCGCCCTTGCTGATGACCGAGGTGTCGTAGGCGTCCCACCCCGAGCTCCTGGCCCGGAACAGCCGCTTGCGCTCCTTGAAGGACTTCTTCGGGTCCGGGTCGGGATCCAGGAAGATGTGCAGGTGATTGAAGGCCGCCTGGAGCTTGATCGTCGGGTGCTCGATGAGACCGTTGCCGAAGACGTCTCCACCCATGTCGCCGATCCCGGCCACGGTGAACTCGTCGGTCTCGGCATTGATCCCGGCCTCGCGCAGGATGTGGCGGACGGCCACCCAGGTTCCGCGCGCCGTGATCCCGATCGCCTTGTGGTCGTAGCCGTTGCTGCCACCGCTGGCGAAGGCATCGCCCAGCCAGAACGCCCGCTTCTCGCTGATCGCGTTCGCCCGGTCGCTGAGGTGCGCGGTCCCCTTGTCGGCGGCCACCACCAGGTAGGGATCGGGCTCGTCCCAGCAGACCACATCGCACGGGGGGACGATCTCCTCTTCGATCCGGTTGTCCGAGAGGTCGAGCAGCGACTGGATGAAGATCTCGTAGTGATCGTCGGCAGCGGCCCGGCGCGCGGCGGGATCGCTCGGCAGACGCTTCACCACGAAGCCCCCCTTCGCACCCAGGGGCACGATCACCACGTTCTTGACCATCTGCGTGGTCATCAGACCGAGGATCTCGGTGCGGAAGTCGTCGAGACGATCGCTCCAGCGCAATCCCCCGCGCGCGATCCGCCCGCCGCGGAGATGCACCCCCTCGAGGTTCGAATGGTGCACGTAGATCTCGCGCCAGGGACGACGGTCGGGCATCGAAGCCACCTGTGCGCAGTCGAACTTGTGCGCCACGCTCGGATACTCACGATCCCGGGCGTAGAAGCTGGTGCGCAGGGTCGCGTCGACGAGATTCACGAAGATCCGAAGCACGCGGTCCTCGTTGGAACTCTCCACGCGATCGACGGCTTCGATGATCTCGCCCAGCAGCGCGTCGGCGGTCTTCCGGCGGCGTGCCGAGGGCCTGGCCGGGACCCGGCCGTTGCGGGCCGGGCCGAACTTGGCTTCGAACAGCTCCACGATCCTGCGCACGATCGGTGCGTGCTTGACCAGGACCCGGTACACCGATCCCGGTGTGGTCATGTTGCCGAGCTGCTTGGCGTAGCCCTGGTAGCTGCGCAGGATCACCACCTGCCGCCAGTCGAGGCCGGCCGGGATCAGCACCCGGTTCAGGGCATCGTTGGCCATGTCCCCGCGGAAGACTGCACGCAGTGCGTCGAGAAAGGCCCCCTGTCGCTGCGGATCGTCCGCGAGCGCCGGGTCCGGGAGCTCGAACCGGAAGGTCTCGAGCGTCAGCGTCACGCCCTCGTCCAGACGTGCGTGGTTGGAGAAGCTGTTGACGACCCGCAGACCGAAGTTGTCGAGGATCGGCATGATGTCCGACAGCATCAGGTCGTGGTCGGAGTACAGCCGCAGCTTCATGGTGCCCTGCTCGACGTCTTCCTCGTCGCGGTACAGGGCCAGATCGAGTCCCGAGCCCCGCCGGATGGCCTCGAGGTTCAAGAGGTCGATGATCACCTGCGACGCCGCCGTCGAGAGCTGGTACCGGCCACTGAAGGCTCCGTGATACGTACCGTACAGGCGCATGGCCTCGTCGCGGGAGAGCGTGTCGAGCAATGCGTCGCGCAGCCGGTCCTCCCAGGTGGCCGACAGCGAGACGATCTCGGCCTCGACGTCCTTCATGGACGGCGCCTTCATGCGTCGTGGGCTGGTCAGATAGAAGTGGACGACGGCCACGCCGTAGCTGTGCAGGAGCACGCGGTGGTCGGCGTAGTTCGCCTCCAGGGTCCGCATGAGGTATTCCTGGATCCGCTCCCGGCGCTGGTCGTTGAACTGTGCCCGGGGCATCACCACGAACACGAAGGCCGTACGTTTCGAGGATCCGAGGGACAGGTACACCTCGAGCTTACGGGCACGATCGGCAGCCAACGTGCGCCGGATCAGCTCACGGATGTCGTTCGGGTCCGCTCCGAAGAGGTACTCCACCGGCAGCGAGTTGAAGGCGTTGACGATCGCCTTGTAATTGAAACTACCCGGTGTCACGTCCTCCTGCCGCACCACTTCGTTCAGCTTCTCGCGCAGGATGGGGACGATGCTCCCGCGCGATTGGATCGCCCGGTAGGTGAACAGGCCGTGGATCGCGACGGCTCCGGTCACCTCGCCGCGATCGCTGTGGGTCCGCACGAGGATCTCGTCGATCTTGCCGCTGCGGTGGAGCTCGCTCTCCTCCGAGGTCTTGCTGATGTGCACCAGGGGCCCACGCTTCGAGGTGCTCTTCAACCAACGCCTGGCATCGGGATAGGAATGCGAGAACGGATCCTCGCGGAGGCGCGACAGACCCAGTGCCTCGCCCGTGGGCTCGCCCCGGACATCGACGGGCGTCATGCCGAAGAAGACGAAGTGATCCTCGCTCAACCATTCGAGGAAGTGACGGACTTCGTCGAGCTCCTCGCGCCGGTCCGGCTGGACACTGCTCAGGAATTCCACCTGGTTCACCAGATCCTTGAGCTGGCGCAGCTGGCGGCGGAAATCTCGCGCCACGGCCTGCGCGCGCCGGAGGCGGTCCGTCACGTCCTGCTTCAGCGCGCGCCGACGCTTGGGATCTGCGATCGAGTCGACCTCGAACAAGGCCCAGCTCTCGAGCGTTCCGTCGTCGCCGACGCTGTCGCCCATGCGCGCGACCTTGCCCGCCGTGTCGCGCTCCACGGGAAGGACGACATTGACCTGCGAGTACAGCTCCAGGCCCAACTGGCGGAAGGCCAGGCGCACCGAATCGATGATGAAGGCCTGATCCGGCATGCAGGTGCACACCACGGTGTGCCCGCGGGAGCCTCCCTTCTTCCCCCCCATGACCTCGACGACGATCGTGTCGTCGCGCCGCGTACTGCCGCAGGCGAGCAAACGCTCGGTCAACTGCAACCAGAGGGTCCCGTCCTCCTGCAACAGGAAGTTCTCGTCCGCACGTTTGGCCACGGCCTGGGCCAGGTCGCGATAGGCCTGGGCGTCGACGTTCTTCGACGGCTCGTAGCTCTCGAGCGACGACTCGACCTCACGCACGAGGTCGTTGGCGGTTGGGGTGGTCATGGAATCCGTCCTGCGGTCCTAGAAGAGGGTTGCCTGCGCGTACTGGGCCCGGGTGATCCAGTCCAGGCGGAAGTTGCGATCGGTGTGGTCGCGCTCGCAGCGCGCCACGAGGAACGTCGCGCCGGTGCGGCGGATCCAGCCGCGGGGCGTGACCTCGTGCGTCTCGCTGCGACGCCCCTCGGGCTCGTACAGCAGGTTGACCCGCCCTCCGGAGACGAGGGCCTCCTCCAGGGGTCCCAGCTCGGGCGGCAACCACATCCACAGCCGCTCGTCGGGGCCGAAGGTGAGCACGCCGGAGGTCAGCGCGAAGAGCTCGTGCAACGGTCGGTCGGCCATCCCGCCCACCAGGCCGAGGAAGACGTTCATCAGGGTGACCGAGTCGGCCAGGGCACGATGGTAGGTCGGCGCGGGACAGTTCAGCGCCTTCGAGATCGTCTCGAGCTTGTGGTTCGGCAGGTCGTCGCGCAGAGCGCGCGAGATCTCGACGGTGTCGACCACCGGAACGCGCGGCATCTTCCGCGCCGACCGGTGTGCCTCGTGAGCCAGGAAGCCCACGTCGAACGCGGCATTGTGGGCCAGCACGACACTGTCCTCGATCAGATCGAGGAATCCGCCCACCGCGTCGGCGAAGAGCGGCTGGCCCTTCACGTCCGCGTCCTGGATCCCGTGCATGCGGATGGAGTCGGGCGGAATCGTCTGCTGGGGATCGATCAGGCTCTCGAAGCGATCGATCTCGCCGTCGAAGGAGAAGCGCACGCCCGAGAGTTCGATCACGCGCTCGGTCGAGGCCACGAGCCCGGTGGTCTCGGTGTCGAAGGCGACGAAGTGCAGGTCGGAGAGCGGGCGTGCGTGGTCGATCGTCGACGTGGCCAAGAGGGCTCCTTCTCCGAGGCGACGGCCGTCGCGCCGCACCTCGGGGCGACGGGAGGAACGGATGGAACCGCGACGGCCCACGCTCGCTCGCGGGAGGGGCGTGCGTCGTGGTCACGGCGGCATGATCGTGGGGCGTCGCCGACCCGGGGGTCCGCGGTGGCGGGCGGCAGTATAGGCGGGCGTCGCCGCGGAAACAACCGCCGACGCGGCCGATCCTTCAGACGTTTTCGTCCAGCCACGCCGGGTAGATCGCGTAGACCCGCTCGTCGTCGTGCCACGGCGACTCCGACTCGCCGGCGCGGTCGCGAGCGTCGGCCGTGTCGCGGCGTTCGTCGCCGAGGAGCTCGGCGAGACACACCACCGGGCGGCGCGGCGGGTCCACCAGTTCCTGCACCAGGTCGAACATCCCGTCGATGTCCCGGAAGGCGCCGAAGCCGGTGAGGAAGGGCAGCGGCCGCGCCGTCTCCGGGACCGTGGCGAGCACCGAACGCACGGCGCGGGTGACCTCCTCGGTGCGCACCCGTCGCGGGTCTCCGTCGTCGGTGAACTGCGGTTCGTCCACATCCACCACCGTCCGGGGACCGTAGGGACGCCCGACCGCGGCAAGGTTCCCCACCGCCAGCGCCAGCTGCAGACGTCGCGGCCACACCGGCGCGGGCTCGGGCTCCGAACGCAGCACGACCCCGGCCGATGCCTGGGCCTCGACGAGCAGGACCTCGGCCCCGCTCTCTCGCGCGAGCGCGTCGAGCCGTTCGGGGGCGAGACCTCCAGGACGATCGCCGTCACCCTCCCCCGTCCAGGCCACCCCGTGGGCATCGAGGGAACCGCGCACCGCCTCCTGGTCGGGCGCACACCGCTGCTCGCGCAACGCGAAGGGCACCGGATGCGCCGTGGTCTGGCTCACCAGCACCCTCGCTCCGCGCTCGCGGTAGACACGGAGCAGTCGCAGCAAGGTGGTGGTGCAGCCCCCACTCCCGGCCACGGCCACCACCGCATCACCGGCCGGGGGCAGCAACTGGTGCCAGGGACGGAGGAAGCGGAAGGAATCGTCGGCCATCGCGGGCCTCCGCGAGAAAGAGAGTGCGCGTGCCGTCGTCGGTGCCGCGTGTCCGGGTGCTACACTCACGGGTGCATCCGCGTCAAGACACCGTGCCCGCCGGGGCCGCTGCCACGAGGTCCACCGCCGTGTTCCGACCGGCCACCCTGTTGCTCTCGCTCGTCCTCGCCGCCGTCGGGGCCGACGCCGCGCCCCGTCCCGAGCCGCTCGGCAAGGGACCCTTCCTGGACGCCCTCGTGGCGCCGCCGGTCACCGCGTCCCGCACCTCGGTGCGGACCGAGACCTGGATGGACGTCCCCGCGACCGTCTTCCTGCCCGGCAAGGCCGATCCCTCCGAGTGGATGGCCACCGGCACCTGGGCCCGGATCACCCTCGACGGTTTCAGCTGGCAGTACGGCTACGACCCGCTGACGCAGACCTACGACATGATGGTCAGCGGCTACGTCGACGCCCAGACGGGGATCCTCGCCCAGGAGACGGTCGGGATCATGGCCATGCCCCTGCCCGAGGGTTTCCAGTCGGGGCAGGTCGAACGCGTCGAGGTCTGGTTCCGCGTGAAGGAGCACAACCTGTTTCCCTTCGAGATGGTCGGGATCACGGCCATGACCGACACCCAGACCCCGCGGTCGAACCTGAATTCGCTGCAGAGCCAGTTGTTGTACGAGGACGCACGGGGCTTCAGCGGAACCGCCTATGCGCTCGACCACTTCGACGCCGGCCCCCATGCGATCGACCTGGGACCGATCGCCGTCGAGGACCTCGAGGACCGCCTCGATTCCGACCGCTGGTTCGGTGTGGGTTTCGCGGCCGACGGATGGGACCTGTCCGGCAGCCTGGGCCAGCAGGTGTTCTGGCGTGTCGACGGCGGAGGAGCGCTGCCCGAGTCGAATCGTCCGTTCTTCCGCGTGGTCTACAACGCCCCGCCCGACGCGGCCGAGCCCGTCGCCCCGGTGACGGATGCCCTGCTGTCGACCACGCGTCCGCGCTTCGAGTGGACCGCGTCCACCGACCCCAACGACGACACCCCCATCACCTACCGGGTGCTGGTGGGAACCGATCCCCTGCTGACCGACCCCATCGTCTTCGACGCGGGCACCGAGACCACGGCCGAACCCCCGGTCGCGCTGGCTCCCGGCACCCTCTACTGGGCGGTCGAGGCCTCCGACCCCGCAGGCGCTCTGCGGCGCTCCACGGTGACGCGTTTCGCGATCACCACCGGTACCGATGCCCCTGCGACGACTCGTAACACGCCGTTGACGGCGGCTCCGAACCCCTTCAATCCGCGGACGTCGATCACGGCCACGTTGCCGGTCGCCGGCCAGTGGTCCTTGACGGTCTTCGATCCGCGCGGACGAAGGATCCGGTCGCTGGCCTCGGCCGAATTCCCGGCGGGCCGGCACGACTGGACGTGGAACGGTCTCGACGAGAGCGGCACGGCGGTGGGCAGTGGAGTGTACACGGCGGTTCTCCGCGGCCCGCGGAACCACCGGACGTCCACGAGGCTCACCCTCGTCCGCTGATCGACGGACGCGGGACGACCCTCACTCGATGTAGCCGAGGGATCGGAGCAGCTCCTCGTCGGCCTCCGTCATGGTCAGGTCGTCGCCGCGGAAGCGCGCGGCCAGGACCGCATTGGCCCGGTGGAGTTCGGCGAGCGGTTCGACGAAGCGGTCGAGGACCTCGGGGTGTCGGGTCAGCCCGAGGCCGCGATCGGCATAGGACCCGCCCACGCGCAGGATCCCCGACGGCTCGATTCCGAGCTCGGTCGACCAGCGATGGTGCAGACGCCACCCCTCGCGATCGGTCGCGGCGTGATCGGGCCCACTGCGGTGCAGCGACAACGAGCGTGGCGTCGGCCCCGCGGCCAGATCGTGACCCTGCGAGACCTCTTCCTCGGGGAGCCCGATCGCCCGCAGCAGGGTCGGCGCCAGGTCGACGGTCTCGGCCAGATCGGTGCGCACGGTGCCGGCCTCGCGCCGCCCGGGCCACTTGATCACGAGCGGGATCCGCAGGGTCTCCTCGATCAACAGCTCGTGCATGTAGTGATCGGCCTCGCCGAGGGCCTCGCCGTGATCGGCCACGACGACGATCGTCGCGTCCTCGTAGCGTCCCTCGGCTTTCAGGCGGTCGACGAAGAGACCCAAGGCGGCGTCGGTGTCGGCCACTCCGGCGTCGTACAGGCGACCGAGAGCCTCGCGTTGCGCCGGCGTGAACGGCCGCTCGCCGAGGTTCACCTGGTGGAGGGCTTCACTGGCCCCCACGAGGCGCGCCCACCCCCGGAACTGTTCGGCCGCACCGGGCGCGAAGCGTTCCAGCATCTCCGGCGATGCCTCGTAGGGGAGGTCTCCGGTGTCACTGTGGGGATCGTAGAAATGGAGGAACAGGAAACCCGGCCGGTCGGAGTCGGTCACCCACTTCGCGGCCCGGCGCGCGCGATCGGCCGCTTCGAGGTTGTTCTCTTCGTAGCGATCGAAACCGGCGCCGTACCCGAAGTCCGGGCTGAGCAGGAAACAGTCGTAGACCGAGGCCGCGGTCCGGTAGCCCTGATCGCGCATGCGCTCCGGAAGCGTCCACACCTCTCCGGCCAGGGCCCGGCCGAAGTCCAGGCCGTGCGCGTCGGGATAGAGTCCCGTGAGCATGCTCATGTGACTGGTGAGCGTCCACGGTTCCTGGCAGTACGCCCGCTCGAAGCGGACCGCGTCGGCGGCGAGGCGATCCAGGTTCGGCGTCAGGCCGCGCTCGTCACCGTAGGCACCGATGCGGTCGGGACGCATGGCGTCCAGCGAGATCAGGATGACGTCGCCCGTCGCCGGCGCCGGAGCGAACCAGTGCGCCGGAACGATCGAGACCGGCGCGAGCAGCAACAGCACGACACCGGCGGTCACGACCATCCCCCGCGGCGCACGGCGCGCCCTCGAGCGCGGCAGCAATCGCTCGAGGACGGCCATCAGGACGATGGCCAGCACGGCGCACCCGAGGGTCAAACCGATGTTGTTGTACCAGATCCGCGGCTCGACGAGCGCGGCGGGTACGAGGAGGTCGCCCACCTCCTCCCGACTCCGCCAGAGTCCGCCGTAGGTGAAGCGATTGAGGCGGTAACCGATCATCGCCCATGCGCCGACGGCGATCAGCACGCCCCACAGGCGGGCCAGCCGGACCGCGCCGTCCGGGCGCCGTCCCAGTCGCTGGAGTGGCAACAGGACCACCAGGATCACCGCAAGGGATCCCATGAGCGTGGTCGACGCGGCGTCGCGCCACGCGGCGACCGCGTTCGGCGTGATGGGCGCGAGCGGATAGCCGTGGAGACCGGAGGTCTCGACGGCCCGGATCACGAAGACGGCGATCGACGACATCGCGAGCAGGACGAGGGCCCAACCGGCGAGGTGGTGCAGACGATCGATGCGCGGACGGGTGGGGGCCACCGTGGACTCCCGGCGTTGTCGGGTCCCGTGGCGGCACGAGGACCTCGCGTGCTAACCTTGCGATCCACAGCGGAGCCGCGGTGATCGGCGGACCGCCCCAAAGTAGATGCGGGTCGCACGGTGCGCACCCGCGGAGACCGGTCCGTTCCCCCGCGCAGGCACACGACCATGTCCGTCGCCACCCATCTGCTCCGCTTCGCCAACCGTGTCCTACCGGCCCCGGATCTGCCCGGCGACGTCGACCCCGTGGCCTATGCGCGCTGGGAGTACGAGACCAGCCGGGCCACGCTGCGCCTGTGGGACGCGGCGGGCCCCCTCACGCACGGTGCCGCACTGGATGTCGGCTGCGGTCTCGGTGGCAAGACGCATCGGCTTCGCGAACACACGGGGAGCGCGGTCCGATGGACGGCCCTGGACATCGACATCGAGCACCTGAGGCAGGCCGGATCCTACTTCGAACACGCCGGTGTCGACGACGTCGAACGGATCGCAGGCGATGCCGCGCGTCTACCCTTCGACGATGCGACCTTCGATCGCATCGTCACCGCCGACGCGCTCGAACATCTGCCCGACCCCCGACGAGCGCTGTCGGAGTTCCGGCGTTGTCTGCGCCCCGACGGGCGCCTCGTCCTGCTGTTCAACCCCTGGGGCTCGCCGCGCGGGTCCCACCTCGGGGACCTGCTGCACCTGCCCTGGTGTCAGCTTCTCTTCTCCCGTGAGACCCTGGGACGGGCGACCCTGGCCGTCGCCGAGGAGCGCGCCCGGGAACTCCCTCCGGGCGACGCGGAGCGGCTGCGGTCTCACGGCCGTGAGCTCGTGGAACACTTCCACCATCACGTGCACCCCACGCGCATCGCGGACCTCCGGGCATGGGTCCGCGCCGACCGCACCTTCTCGATCGAGTCGGAGCTGCGCATCGGTCCCGGGCCGATCGGCACACCGGGCTGGCTGCAGGCGGGCTGGTGCGAGGAGTGGCTGAGCGCCACCTACGGGGCCGTCCTCGAACCCATGGCCGCGTCCGCGAGCAGCGCCTCCAACCGATCGAGCGTGTGCTCGAGTTCGTAGAAGGCGCGGACCCGGCGACGCCCCGCCTCGGCCAGGCGCCGGGCGAGATCGTCGTCGTCGTGGACCCGCTGGAGGGCATCGCGCAGGCCCTCCACGTCCCCACGGTCGACGAGCAGGGCGGTCGAGCCGTCCTCGTGCACCGAGACCACGCCTTCGGAGGCCCGCGCCACCACCAGGGGCAGTCCGGCCGCCATCGCCTCGAGCTGCACGAGGCCGAAGGCTTCGCTCGGCGCCTGGCTCGGCAGCACGAAGGCGCGGGCCGCCGCGTACAGGGCAGGGAGCGTCTCCGAGCTCACTTCTCCCAGGAAGCGGACCCGCTCGGCCAGACCCAGGACCTTGCTCAGGGTCTCCCACTCGGTGCGCATGGGACCTTCGCCGGCGATCACCAGGCGTACGTCGTTGCCCCTCAGGGCCTCCAGCAGGACGTCGATGCCCTTGTAGTAGACCAGGCGCCCCACGAAGAGCACGAAGCGGGGCCCGAGGTCGTCGATCCACTCCTGCACGCGGCCGGGCGCGGGCCTCGACCAGTGTTCCGTGTCCACACCCAGCGGCACCGCGTGGCACTTGTCGCGCCAGCGTGCCAACGTGCGGCTCTGCGCCGCCAGCGCTTCGCTGGTCACGTGGATCGATGCCGCCCGCCGCAGCACCCGGTCTCCGATCGGCGCGTACAACGCACCCAGCGCCCGCTGCCGAACGATGTCGCTGTGGTAGGTGACGACCAACGGCCGTGCGTCGCGTGCGAGGAGCCAGGCCACCGCACCGAGCGGGTGCGGAAGATGGAGATGCACCACGTCGGGGTCGAAGTCGCGCAGGGAGGTCCGGACCTCCGAGGGCAGGGACGGACACACGGGGACCGAGCGGATCGTGCCCCAGTTGCCCAGACGCCGGACCTCCACCCCATCGAGCGTCTCGAGGACCGCGTCCTCGCCGGTCGCCGCCACGATCGCCCGCACGCGGTGATTCCGGCGCACCAGTCCGACCGACAGGTCGTGCAGGACCGTCTCCATGCCCCCGCGCTGGGGCGGATAGAACTTCCCGATCTCGAGGACCTTCATGGCGCGGGCAGTCTAGGCGACCGACCGCATCTCGTCTGCTGCGGATGTGTCCTTGCTCGCGACCGTCCCGTGTCGCATTCTGCGCTCGGAGTCACCGGCCGGCGGCACCGCGGGTCGTCCGCGACCACCGACCGGAGTGCACGGGGAGCGCGGTGATGCAGGAACCCGGTCCGAAGGACCCGACGACGCGTGCGGACTACGAGAGCTCCTCGCTCGACCGGCAGGAGTACATCTCGGCGATCGTCCATCTCTACCGCGGGGAACTGGATCGCGCGACGGCCTGGCGCGTCCGCCTCGACAACACCACCAATTGGTCGATCATCACCACCGCCGCCCTGCTCACCTTCAGCTTCGACGGCCGCAATCACAGCCACTGGGTCCTGCTGGTCGGCATCTTGTTGTTGACCTCGTTCCTGAGCATCGAGGCCCGCCGCTTCCGCTTCTTCGACGTGTGGCGCTACCGAGTCCGGAAGATCGAGGAGAATTTCTACGGACCGATCCTCCGGCGCGAGGTGATCAGTCCCGACCGGGCCTGGGGTGACCGGGTGGCCGAGGATCTCCTGCATCCGGTCTTCAAGCTCTCCTATCGAGCGGCGCTACGTGCGCGCTTCACGCGCAACTACTGGGTCCTCTACGTGGTCCTGTTGGGCGGCTGGTGCCTGAAGGTCCTGCTCGAACCGACCGTCGTGACCTCGATCGAAGACCTCGAGGCGAACCTCTCCGGCGGGATCATTCCGTGGCAACTGCCGGTCGTCGTGGCCGGATCGGTCGCGGTCATGATGCTCGTGACCGTGCTGTTCTTCCCGAGAGCCCCACTGACCGAGGAGTCCTACTGGACGCAGGACCACGACGCCAAGGAAGTGGGCAACCTCGACGTGTGAGTTCAGCGGTGCGCCGGCAGCCGTGGTAGACCGATCGCCACGATCAGCCACAGGGTCGACGTCACCGCGAGGAACACGCCCAGCACGATCGGCTGGTGCAGCATGAAGCTCCCGATCAGCCCGCCGGCGAAAGATCCCGTGAACTGCGCCATGGCGTAGGTCCCAGCGGCCGTGCCTCGAGCCTCGTCCTTGGCCAGGCGGGTGAGCATGGCCGGCGCCGCGGGTTCGGCGACGGCCACGGCCACGATGGTCAGACCGATCGCCCCGGCCGTGGCCCAGAAGGTCGAGCCTCCGGCCAGGAGGAAAGCAGCCGCGCCCAACAGCGAGAGACTGCCGCCCATCACGGCGTGCTTCAACCGCCCCCACCGATCGGCGAAGAAGGCGCTGACCATCATCACGCTCAGGCCCACCGGGACCAACACCAGGTAGACCTTTCCGTGCTCCGCCCGGGGCACGAACTCGGCCAGCAGGCCGGGACCGACCACGAACATGGTCGTCACCTGCGAGTGCTGGAGGAAGGCACCGATGTCGAGTCGGAGCATCGGAGGGTGGTGAAGCACCTCGTCCAGATGACCGGGTGTCCACTCCAGGCTGGCGTCGTGGACGTGCCGCGGAGGCTTGGGGATCATGGTGACCACGTAGATCGCGGCGATCACGCTGAGCGCGGCGGTCAGCCAGAACAGGAAGGGTACGCCGAAGCGGGCGGCCAGGCCGGGTCCGGCGATCATCCCGATGGTGAAGGCCACGCCGACGGACATACCGAGGGCCGCCATGGCCCGGGTACGGATCGAGGGCCGGCTGACATCGGCGATCAGCGCGACCACGGCCGCCGACACCCCACCTGCGCCCTGGAGCGTGCGGCCGATCACCAGTTGCAGGGCGTTGTCGGAGAGGGCGGCCACGATGCTGCCCACGGCGAAGACCAGAAGGCCGCCGGCGATCACCCGCCGACGACCGTAACGGTCGCTCCAGATGCCGAAGGGAATCTGCAGTCCGGCCTGGGCGAGGCCGTAGGCACCCACCGAGAGTCCCACCAGCAACGGCGTGTGTCCCTCCAACTCGGCCGCGTGGAGGCTCAGCACGGGCAGCACCATGTACATGCCGAGCAAGCGCAGCAGGTAGATCCCGGAAAGACCGAGGATCGTGCGGCGCTCGTGGGGCTGGGCCTCGCCGTTGGTGGCCGGATTGGTCACGCTCGTCCGTCCCGCATCATCCCCACCGGCGCGCGGGCGGTTCAGTTCTTCGCCTCGTTCACGGCTTCGATCAACGCCGGCACGACCTCGTGCAGATCACCCACGATGCCGTACGCGGCCTCCTGGAAGATCGCGGCGTTCGGATCCTTATTGATCGCGACCACGCATCCGGCCCCGCGCATTCCCACGAGGTGCTGGATCGCCCCGCTGATCCCCAGCGCGATGTACAACTTCGGCGCCACGACCTGCCCCGAACTGCCGATCTGCCGCTCGTGTTCGACCCATTCGCTGTCACAGGGCGGACGCGACGCGCCCACCGCACCCCCGAGAGCCTCGGCGAGATCGAACACGACCTCGAACTTGTCGGGATCGCCCACGCCACGACCGCCGGCCACGATGATGTCGGCCGCGGTGAGGTCGACCTCGCCCGCCTCGGCGGCCTTGACCTCCACCACGTTGCGCGTCGTGACGTCGGTCAGGTCCACCGAGAAGTCCTCGATGGAGGCCGGACCGTCCGCAGGTTGCACCGGAAAGGCCCCCTGCTGGACGCTGCAGAAGATCATGTCGTCACCCGCGGGCACGGTCCGGGCGTCGAGCTTTCCGTTGATGACCTTGCGGATGAAGACGGGCTTGCCGCTCTCGACGGCGATGCCGGTCACGTCGGGCACGAGCGCTCCGTCGTGGGCCGCGGCCAGACGTGGGAAGAAGTCGATGGCCTGGTAGGAGTGCCCCACCAACACCACCTTCGGCTGCACGTCGGCGATCACCTGCTTCAGCGATCCGACGTAGGCCTCGGGCGTGTACTGGGCGAGCTTCGCGTCGTGCACGCGCAGCATCTTCGCGCCACCACATCCGGCGAGGTCGTCGGCCATGCCGGCGGTGTCGTCGCCGAGCAGCACGCTCACGACCTGACCGCCGAGATCGTTCGCCACCGAGCGCGCGGCGGTCATGGCTTCCTTGCTGATTCCCTTCAGAGCACCGTCCCGGTGCTCACCGATCACGAGAACGTCGTTGCTCACGTTCGTCAGACCTCCTGTTGGCACCGTGGGCTCAAAGGACCTTGGCTTCCTGGATCAACTTCTCGACGAGCATCTTGGCAGCTTCCTTCGGCTCGCCCTCGATCATCGTGGCCTGGCTCGACTTCACGGGGAAGCCGACGCTCTCGATCGAGACCTTCGGTGTGAGGTCGGACTCGTCCAGACCGAGGTCGGCCAGCGACATCTTCTTCTGGGGCTTCGCGCCGGCCTGCATGATGCCCTTGAGCGAGGCATAGCGGACGTCGTTGATGCCGCTCTGCACTCCGAGCACGACCGGTGTCGGAACTTCGACCGTCTCGACCAGGTTGTTGTCGAGCTCGTGGGTGACCTTCAGGCCTCCGGCGGTGGCCTCGATCTCGAGGACGATCTGCACGTGGTGCATCCCGAGGCGCTCGGCCAACATGGGACCGACCGCGTTGTAGCTCAGGTCGTCGGATTGCTGGCCGGTGAAGATCACGTCGAAGGACTCGTCCTTCGCGGCCGCGGCCAGGGCCTTGGAGATGGTCAGGGCGTCGGCGCGGGCCAGGTCGTCGCTCTGGACGTGGATCGCGCGGTCGCAGCCCATGGCCAGCGCCTCCTTCACGCCCTTGCTCGCCCGCTCGCCGCCGAGCGAGAGGACGACCACTTCGCCCTCGCCGCTCTCCTTCAGGCGAAGCGCGGCCTCGATCGCGTAGCGGTCGCACTCGCTGATCGCGTACGCCAGGCCGTCCTCGACGATCCACTCGTCGCCGCTCGCCAGGCGCAGGCGCGCGTCCTTCTCGGGGACCTGTTTCACACAGACCAGGATCTTCATGAACACCTCGGCTCGTGTTGGTCTCGGTTCGGGTGGGCCGCCGGGTTCGGCTGCGGTCCGGGGCAGCGGGCCGGCGAGCGGCGGCGTGAGAGTATCCGGTGAGAGATCGGGCGGCCAGCGATGATCCGGCCCGGACGATCCGCCCGCCCGCATCCGACGATGGTAAACGGGGCGAACGATTCCGCCAACGCGCGAGACGCTGGAAAAAGGCCCGTCATGGGTCTAGGTTGTGCCCTCCGCCTCGGCGTGGCCAGGAGCCCCGCCGCGTCGAACCCGGCGGCTGCGCCGACCCCCGACGTGGAGCGACCATGGTCTTCGATCAGTTCAAGCAGCACCTTCCCGACATCGATCCCGGCGAGACCCAGGAATGGCTCGAGGCGCTCGAATCGGTCGTGCGCGCCTCGGGCTCGCAGCGGGCGCAGTTCCTGCTGTACAAGGTCCTGAAGCAGGCCCGCCTGCTGAACGTCGGTCTGCCGCAGACCGTCACCACCCGGCCGATCAACACGATCAGCCCGGAGCAGGAGCCGTGGTTCCCCGGAGACGAGGACATGGAGCGCCGGATCCGCCGGCTGATCCGGTGGAACGCGGCGGTCATGGTGACCCGGGCCAACGAGCGCAATCCCGGCCTGGGCGGGCACATCTCCACCTACGCGTCGTCGGCCAGTCTCTACGAGGTCGGCTTCAACCACTTCTTCCGTGGTAAGGACTGGCCCGGCGGGATCGGCGACGCGGTGTACGTGCAGGGACACGGCGCGCCCGGCGTCTACGCCCGGGCCTTCCTCGAGGGCCGGCTGTCCGAGTCGCAGCTCGAGAACTTCCGGATGGAGTCGAAGGGCGGCGGGCTCTCGAGCTATCCCCATCCGCGGCTGATGCCGGACTTCTGGGAGTATCCCACCGTCTCCATGGGACTGGGCCCCATCAACGCCGTCTACCACGCTCGCTTCCTGCGGTACCTCCACAACCGCGGCCTGGCCGACACTTCCGACGCCCGCGTCTGGTGCTACCTGGGTGACGGCGAGACCGACGAGCCCGAGTCCCTGGCCGCCCTCACCCTCGCCAGCCGCGAGGGCCTCGACAATCTGGTCTTCGTGATCAACTGCAACCTGCAGCGCCTCGACGGACCCGTGCGGGGAAACGGCCAGATCGTGCAGGAGCTCGAGGCCCGTTTCCGCGGTGCGGGATGGAACGTGGTGAAGGTGCTGCTCGGCCGCGAGTGGGACGACCTGCTGGCCCGCGACCCCGAGGGGCTGCTGGTCGAGCGAATGCGCAACGTGCTCGACGGCGACTGGCAGCGGATGGCGGTCGAGGGCGGCGCGACCATCCGCGAGGAGTTCTTCGGAGCCGATCCGCGTTTGAAGAAGGTCGTCGAGCACCTGAGCGACGATCAGCTCGAGCGCCTGCGCATGGGCGGGCACGACTACCGCAAGCTGTACTCGGCGTACTGGTACGCCTGTGAGCACCGGAACGAGCCCACGGTGATCCTCGCGCGCACGGTGAAGGGCTGGACCCTGGGCGAGGGCTTCGAAGCGCGCAACGTGACCCATCAGATGAAGAAGCTGGGCGAGGACGAACTGAAGGTCTTCCGCGATCGGCTGGAGCTGCCGATCACCGACGAGCAGATCGAGAACGCGCCCTACTACCACCCGGGCGACGACAGCCCCGAGGTGCAGTACCTGCACGACCACCGGCGCAACCTGGGCGGCGCCCTGCCAGAGCGCCGCAAGCGCAACTGGCGGGTGGAACTGCCGTCCGACGATCTGTACGCGGAGTTCCGCAAGGGGACGGGACCGAAGGTCCCGGTGTCCACGACCATGGCCTTCGTCCGCCTGCTCCGTGCCATGATGAAGGACGACGCCCTCGGCGACCGGATCGTGCCGATCATCCCCGACGAGGCGCGGACCTTCGGCATGGAGTCGCTGTTCCGCGAGTTCAAGATCTACGCGGCCAACGGTCAACAGTACAAGCCGGTCGACTGGAACGTCCTGCTCAGCTACACCGAGGGCCAGGACGGCCAGATCCTCGAGGAGGGGATCACCGAAGCGGGATCCATGGCCAGCTTCACGGCGGCCGCCACGAGCTACGCCACCACCGGCGAGCCCATGGTTCCCTTCTACATCTTCTACTCGATGTTCGGGTTCCAGCGGGTGGGCGACAGCATCTGGAGTCTGGCCGACAGCCGTGGCCGCGGCTTCCTGCTGGGTGCGACCTACGGACGGACGACCCTGAACGGCGAGGGCCTGCAACACCAGGACGGGCACTCGTTGCTCACGGCGACGACCGTGCCGAACTGCCTGGCCTACGATCCGGCCTTCCACTTCGAGACGGCCACCATCGTGCGCGAGGGTCTTCGGCGCATGTACCAGAACGACGAGGACGTCTTCTACTACCTGACCCTGTACAACGAGAACTACGAGATGCCCGACATGCCCGAGGGCGTCGAAGACGGCATCCTGAAGGGTCTCTACCGGTTCCGTCCCAGCCCGCTCGACGACGACGATGCTCCCCGGGCGCACCTGCTGGGCAGCGGCGTGATCCTGCAGCAGGTCCTGGAGGCCCAGAGGATCCTGGCCGAGGACTACGGAGTGGCCGCCACGGTCTGGAGTGCTCCGAGCTTCTCGGAGCTGCGCCGCGATGCACTGACGGTGGAACGGGCGAACCGCCTGTCCCCGGATCGCGAGCCACAGGTGCCCTACGTGACGAGCTGCTTCGCCGACGAAGCGACGGGCACGCCGGTGGTCGCCGCGACCGATTCGATGAAGTCGGTGGCCGATCAGGTGGCTCGGTGGATCCCGCTCCCGTTCACAGCGCTCGGCACCGACGGCTTCGGCCGCAGCGACACCCGCGAGAACCTACGTCGCTTCTTCGAGAACGACACCGCCAACGTGGTCTACGCGACCCTGATCGAGCTCGCCCGGGTCGATCGCGTTCCGCTCGAGATCGCGCTGAAGGCGCGGGATCGATTCGAGATCGATCCGGACCGACCGGATCCGGCGCACACCGACGAGGTGCGACCGCGAGAACCCGCCTCGTCGAACGCCGGCGCGCGGAAGAAGAAGTCCGGCTCGTCGCGCGGGAAGCGGAAGACCACGTCGAAGGGTTGATCGGGGGCGGTCCCTGCCGGGGAATCAGCGCTGGGCGTCACCGGTCACAGCGCTGGTCCCGGCCTCGTCGCGCACCGAGCGGCCGGCGAGCCAGGTCTCCAGTCGCCGTTCGGCCACGTTCCGCATCGTGCGTCCCACCGACAGGTAGGCCCGCGAGGCGGGGAAGATCGACTCGTTGCGCACGAAGTCGAAGGCTCCGGTGCGCCCGCCTCCCGACCGGTTGTAGCCGAAGCCGAGCCCGACGTGGTCACGTCCGTCGCGGAACACGAAGAAGCCGGTGAGTTCCACGTCGTCGAGCTTGCCGCCCATGATGCGGTCGAGCCAGCCGTCGATGTCCATCTCGACCGAGCCCCGGCTCAGGACGAAGAGGTGGGCGTCCCGCACGTCGACGGTCAGCGTTCCCTCGTCACCGCGATCGAACTCGAAGTGCCGATCGCCGATCTCCCAGTGGAGCATCTCGATCACCGGTGCGAAGCGCATCTCGCCCGGATGGTAGCCCAGGATCGAGTAGGGAATGTCGAAGCGGGTGGTCTCGCCCATGGTGATCCGGACGAGGGCGTCGGCCCCGTCCTCGACCGGCCACCGTTCCATCGTGGCCACGGCGTCGTAGGGCATCTTCGACCCGCCCTCGGCGGTCACCAGCGAGTCGAACCACGCCGTGTCGACCGACCCGTACAGGTCGCGCTCGAGCACCGACAGCATGAAGGCGAAGACCGGGTCGAAGACGTCCTCGGAGAGCGTCGCGACCGTGGGCTCGTAGGATCCGTCGTCCTCGAGTTCGAAGACCGCGGCATCGGTGGACAGCGCCGCCAGGCCCAGGGCCAGGGCGACGACGATCGCGATCCGGTCAGGTGCGCGGAAGCGCATGCAGCAGTTCCTGGTTCGTCGCGTGTTTGGCGAGGAGTTTCAGCAGACCCTCCATGGCGCGGTCGGGCGGCATGGACGAGAGCACCCGGCGGACCTTGTGGATCAGCTCGAGCGTCTCGAGGTCGTACAGCTTCTCCTCCTTGCGGGTTCCCGACTTCGCGATGTCCAGGGCGGGGAAGATGCGCTTCTCGAACAACTGCCGCGACAGGACGATCTCGGTGTTCCCGGTTCCCTTGAACTCCTGGAAGATCACCTCGTCCATGCGCGAACCGGTGTCGACGAGCGCGGTACCGAGAATGGTGAGGCTCCCGCCGTTCTCGATGTTGCGCGCCGCCCCGAAGAGGCGCCGCGGGGTCTGCATGGCGTTCGCATCGAGACCGCCGGACAGGGTCCGGCCACTGTCGCCGCGCACCGTGTTGTAGGCCCGGGCCAGACGAGTGATCGAGTCGAGCAGCAGGACGACGTCCTTGCCCTCGAGAACCGGCTGTAGGATCTGCTCGACCGCGGCCTCGGTGGTGCGGACGTGGTCCTTGGCGACCTGATCACTGCTGGCCGCGATGACCTCGGCGTGACAGCTGCGCCGGAAGTGGGTGACCTCCTCGGGCCGCTCGTCCACGAGCAGGGCGAAGACCATGGCCTCGGGATGGTTCACCTCGAGCGAGCGCGCGATCTCGAGCAACAGAGTCGTCTTGCCGGCCTTCGGGGGCGCCACGATCAGACAGCGCTGCCCCTTGCCCAGCGGCGCGAGCATGTCGATCACGCGCGGCGTCAGCGCGCCGTCCTCGCGCGAGAGATGCCACCGCTCCTCGGGGTCGATGCTCGTCGTCTTGTGGAGCTGGTCGAACAGCCGTTGCAACCGCTGCTGACCACTCCCCGACCCTCCCCGGCGCGAACGTTTGCTCCGCGCGGGCCCGGGCCGTCGGCGCCCTCCACCGGAACGGCGCTGACCGTTGGAGTTCTGCGGACGCTTCTTCGAAGAGGACTGGGTCGGTGGCACCATGTCGTCGTCGAGCGCCGCCGACGTGTGGTCGACCGGTCCCCGGCGGATTCCCGACTTCTTGCGACGGGACCGCTTCTTCTTGTTGCTGCCACCCGAGCGGGAATCGCCGCCCCCGTTGGGACCGGGAGACATGGCGCTCTCCGGATCCGCCGCATTGGACGACCGGCGTCCGCGACGCGCGGCACCACGCCGCGGGCGCGACTTGGAACTGGAATTGGACATAGACCTACTCGATCGTGAATACCTGCTCCGCCGTGCGGGGCATCGAGAGCGATCACGAGTGCTTCTTCGTTCCGGATCGACGGACCGGTTCCCCGGTGTCGGGAGACGAACGAGCGAAGGAGAAGCCGACGTGATCGATGCGCCGTCGTGGCGCGTCCTCGACCGCTTCCGGTTGGGATCCGTTCGGACGAACCGAATGAGATACTGTGGCCGGAACGATCGGACCCGCTGGTGGCCGGGGGTCGACTCGGGCGCGAACCCGGAGATGGTCGGGTTCGTCCCGCATGGGGCAGTCCCCGGTGCTGTGCCGCGGGATTCGAGAGCGTGGCGACCGAGTCGCCTCGCGCTAACTCAAAGACCTACAGCAACCGGCCGAATTTGGCAACGTCGCAAATCGCCGGCCCCACGAACCGGGAGGAACCCGTGCCCCAGCGATCCACACCGAACACCTTGCACGATCCGGACCAGCGCCGTCGGGGACGCGCCGTCCTACGCGATGCCGATCCCGCCCTGGGCGATCTCGTGGAGCGTTTCGGCGACGTGTGGCCGCGGCGCCGGGTGCCCGTCTTCGAGCGCCTGTGCCGCATCGTGATCGATCAGCAGCTCTCGGTGAAGGCGGCGGCCACCATCGCGGAGCGGCTCCGCCGCACGGCCGGTGGCCGGTTGCGGGCCGATCGGCTGCACGGCCTGGACGACGCCGCTCTGCGCGGGGCCGGCCTCAGCCGTCAGAAGACGGCGGCCCTGCGCGACCTCGTCGAGCACGTGCGGTCGGGTCGACTGCGAACCGATCAGCTCTGGCGTCTGCCCGACGACGAGATCACCGAACGCCTGGGAGCCGTCCGGGGGTTCGGGCCCTGGTCGGTCGAGATGTTCCTCCTGTTCGGGCTCGGACGGGCCGACGTCTGGGCCACCGGAGACCTCGGGCTGCGGCGCGCCGTCCAGGAACTCGACGGCCACGCGGCGGCGCCCCACGCGCCGGCCATGATCGCCCGGGCCGAGCGTTGGCGTCCCTGGCGAGGGCTGGCCAGTCTCTACCTGTGGGCGTCCCTGGAACCGGTCCTCTGGTCGGAGCCGGCCGCAGACAGGAATCGTTCGCTCTGATATCCTCCGCGGCTCCGGTCGCCACTCGCGCGACCACCTCCCTCGCGCCCATCGACGTCGACCGAGGAGCCGTGTCCGTGTCCCAGTGTGCGCACCGCCGCGTGGCGGTCCCCTCCCTCCGTGCTGCCCACCTGGCGGCGATCGTTCCCCTGCTGCTGTGGCTCACGGCCTGCGGGGGCGCCCCGGAGTCTGCGACGGACGAGTCCGGGCTGCCCGCACGGATCCGAGCCGACGCCGCGACGCTCCGCGAGGCGGCCCTGCGATCCGATGTGGGCTACGAGACCCTGGCGCGCCTGTGCGACGAGCACGGTCACCGGCTGAGCGGGAGCGAACGGCTGGAGCGGGCCATCGACTGGATGGCCGGCGAGCTCCGCTCGATGGGGTTCCAGAACGTACGCAAGGAACCCGTCCAGGTCCCCGTCTGGATCCGTGGTGACGAGAGCCTGACGCTGCTCGAGCCCATGGAACTCGAAGTGCCGATGCTCGGTCTGGGCATGAGCGTGGGAACGCCGTCCGGCGGCCTGACCGGCGAGGTCGTCGTGGTCGAGGACTTCGACGAACTCGAAGCGCTGAGCGTGTCCGACGTCAGCGGCCGGATCGTGCTCTTCGACGCACCCTACCGCGGCTACGGGCGGACCGTCCCGTACCGCACCCAGGGCGCGATCGCCGCCGCGCAGCGCGGGGCCGTCGCCGCGCTGGTCCGTTCGATCGGCCCACCGGGACTCCGCACTCCGCACACCGGAACCATGCGCTACCGCGACGACACGCCGCGCATTCCGGCCGCGGCGATCGCGACCGAGGACTCGGACATGATCGCCCGCCTGGCCGACTCCGGGAACCGGGTCGTCGTCCGCCTGCAGATGTCCGCGCGCAACGAACCCGACGGCTTGTCGCACAATCTGGTCGCCGAGGTGGTCGGGCGCGAGACACCCGAAGAGGTGGTCGTCATCGGCGGCCACCTCGACAGCTGGGACGTGGGCACCGGGGCCCAGGACGACGGGGTGGGGTGTCTGATCGCCGTCGACGCCGCGCGGCTCATGCTCGAGACCGGTCTGATCCCCCGTCGCACGGTGCGGATCGTCCTGTGGACCAATGAGGAGAACGGCCTCCGGGGCGCGCGCGCCTATCGCGACGCCCACACCGACGAACTCGACCGGCACGTCGCCGCCATCGAGTCCGACAGCGGGAACGGCCTGGTGCAGGGTTTCCGTTTCGACTTCCGTCCTGCGGTCATGGGCTTCGATTCGGCCGAGGACGGCGGTGAGGCCTTCGAAGCCGGCCGGGATCGCATGATGGCCGTGACCCGGGACATCGCCGATCTGCTCGCCACGACCGGTGCCGACTCGGTCTTCGCCGCCGGTTCCGGTGCCGACGTTGGCCCACTGGCGGCACGCGGCGTTCCCGCCCTCGGTCTGCACCACGACACCAGCGAGTACTTCGTGATCCACCACACCGAGGCCGACACCTTCGACAAGATCGACCTCACGGACATGCAGAAGAACACCGCGGCGATGGCGGTCATGGCCTATGTCCTGGCCGAAATGGAGGGGACGCTGCGTCCCTGATCCGACGCGCCGCAGCGAAGGGCAACCGTGCGAACCCTTCGCTGCGATCGCGCCCGCCCGCGACGGAGTCGCGGGAACGGCTCAGTCCGCGTGGAGGATCACCACACGCACGTGACCGTCGAGCTCGGCGCGCAGGTCCGACCTCTGGACGAAGTCGATCTCGACCTGCTCACGGGGCAACTGCATGGCGTCGGCGAGGAAGTGCGCCACGGCGGTGGACCTCTTCTCGGCCAGAGCGAGCTCCTCGGCCTCGACCTCGACCCTCACCGGCGAGTACGGATGGGCACGGACCACGTCCGCGGCATGCGTGAGCCAATCCTCGCCACCGATCCGCAGGCGCGATTCGTGCCGCTGGAACAGTTCGCCCCCGCTGAACTCGAGCACCAGATCGTCCCCACGCGGATAGCGCAGGGCCGGTACGCGGAAACTCACACCTGCATGGTTGTAGGTGTTGGTGCCCTCGTCCTTCTGGGTGAAGACGTAGCTGTAGGGGTAACCGGGGCGAAGCATGCTGCCGTCGTCGCCGAAACCGTCCCACACGAGTTCGTCGGGAACGTCGTCGCCGCCCTCGAAGGTCCGGAAGGGTGCCCCGCGGAAGTCGGTGATCACCAGCTTCCATTCCTCGAGGTCGTGACCCGGTTCGGGCTCGGGGTAGAAACGGGCCACGGGCGTGCTCACGACCTCGGGCAGCCAGTAGTGCGGCGTCTGGTCGCTGGCGAGGTCCTCGATGTTGTTCAGATGCGGCTTGAGGCCGCTCACCGGGCTCATCTCCAGCGCCGCCTCGTCGGCCTCGCTCAGGAACGAGTCGATCATCGCGGCACTGAGTTCGAACTCGTAGCCCTGCTTCTCGACGTCCTGCCGGACCTCGTTCTGGGCCTCGACCACGACGTCGTCGAGCACCGCACCCGACTCGCCCTCCGCCGTGAAGGTCTCACCGGATTCCCCGGCCTCGACGGTCTCCTGCGCGTAGGCGAACGGACCGGACAACAGCAGGATCACCACAAGCAGACGGCCGAACATGATCGTCCTCACTTCAGACGGAACACGAAGGTGATCACGCCCCACTGCTCGACCTGGGCCGCGCCCGCGTCGAGGGGAGCGAATCGGAATTCCTCGATGGCCGACAGTGCGGCCTGGTTCAGGTCGGAGTGCGCCGACATCTGCTGGATGCGCGTGGAATCCTTCACGCGCCCGTCGGGCAGTACCGTGAAGTGCACGGCGACCACGCCCTCCCAGCCCATGCGCCGGGCCTTCGCCGTGTACTCCGGCGAAACGACCTTCACGATGTCACGGCCGGCGATCTGACCGGTGATGGTCATGCCCATGCCGTTCTTGTCGATCTTCTTCGGTGTGGCTTCGGCGATGCCGGTCTCGGCCGGCGCCGCACGGTCCGTCTCCACGGAGCGGTCGGGTGCGGGCGCGATACCACCACGGGAGCGCAATCCCCCGCCCCCACCGCCGGTCCCGTAGTCCAGGATCGTGCGACGACCACCGTTCTCCGAGGATCCGCGCGACGGCGGAGCGATGTCGTCCCCTCCACCCTCGGCGATTCCGCGCGACCCGCGCGAGGGCGTCAACGACCGACCCGGAGCGCGATAATCCGCGCTGTCTCGGGATCGGCTGCGCAAGTCGCCGCCGCCGGGGACTGCCGAGGACCCCGCGTCGGCGATGGCGCCGCCGCCCCGCCGCGACGACTCCGTCGACGGATCGATGTCTCCTCCGACGACGTCGAGGGTCGCCCGCCGGCTCTGGAGCTCTCCACCGGTGCGATCGAGATCCGGCGCCGGACCCGAGCGCGACGTCAGTTCGGGAGCGCTCGTGTCGGCCGCCTCCTGCGTGGCCCGGCCGCGGGTCTGCGGCACGTCGAGTGCGCGGGCGAGATCGTCGTCGCGGCTCTCGAGCTTCGGCTCGACCTCGACCTCCCGAGTCTGAATCGCGCTCGGCTGCGGCAGGTCGGGCTCGACCTCGGCGACCTCGGCCCGCGAGCGGACCGGGTCGGTCTTCGGCGCCGCGGGCGTCGGCTCCGGTGGATCCGGTTTCTCGGCCGATCGCGTCGAGATACCCTGCCCGGGATCGATCGAGGGCGGCGTCCGCTTGGCCAGGGTCTTCAACGCGACCTTCTCCTCGATGTCGTCCCCGAGGTGCGCCTCGATGTAGCTGATCTTGGTCAGCTCCGCAGCCACCTCCGGCATCTTCCCCGCGTTGTGCAGCCCCAGGGCGACGAGCAGCAGCAGTGCCGCGTGCACGACCATGCTCGTGGCCAGGCCGCCACGCGTGGAGCGGCTGCGATCGACGGCGGCCCGCATCATGGCGAGCCTCCCTCGTTCTCGTCTTCGGGCGAGGTGGCCAGCGAGATCTCACGCGGCTTCGCCTTTTCGATCTCGGCGATGACCTTCTCGACCTCGCCGTAGGGCAGGTCCTGGTCGGCGCGCACCACGGCGATCGCGGTCGGAGTCTCGAGGAGCAGGTCCTCCATCAGCGGCTGCACCTCGGCGAGCGCGATCGGCACGTCCGAGAAATAGATCTCGTCGATGCGATCCGTCTCGGGATCGAGCGTGCAGGAGATCTCGATCTTGTTCTCGTCCTCGTTCTCGACCGCCCGCGCCGTGGGGAGGTTCACGTCGACGGCTCCCTGGTCGAGCTTCGGGGAGATGATCATGAGCGTGAGGACGACGACCAGCGAGACGTTGATCACCGGGATCACGTCGGTCTTCGACTCTTCACGGGGGCCGCGGCGCTTTCGCATACCCATCAGCGACCCTCCTGCAGGTTGAGCAGGGCGAGGTCGCTCGCGCCACTCGCCTTGGCGATGTCCAGCACCGTCACGACCTGGCCAAGGCGGACCCGGTCGTCGGGTACCACGACCACCGTACGCTTCTCGCGCGCGGCCAGCTTCTGCGTGAGCGTGGCCTCGAGCTGATCGAGGGCGACGGGCTCGTCGTTGACCTTGATGCCGTCGGGGTGCACGGCCACCGTCAGCAATCCGACGCGCTCGCTGGCGGGCTGGTGCACGACGGTGGGGTTGCCCTTCTCCACCGGCTTGCTCTGCACCTCGATCCCGCTCCACAGCAGCGTGGGCAGCGTGACGAGGAAGACCACGATCAGAGTGGTCGTCACGTCGGCCAACGGCGTGATGTTCGCGTCCGTGATGCCGTCGGTACCGATGGCGTGCCTACTCATGGGCGATTCCTCACGATCCTTGGATCCGGGGCCTTCAGCTCAGGAACCCGGCCGGAACCGGCTCCTGCTGCGACGGCGTCGTGGAGTTCGAGGTCGATCGGGGTGCGGACCGGCGCGTGTTGCCGGCGGCGGCGGCCAGATGCACCAGCAGCTCCTCGCGCGCGTCCTCGAGATCGACCACACGCGTGCGGATCTTGCGGACGAAGACGTTGAAGCAGACGGTGGCGATGACCGCGACGATGATCCCGGCCGCGGTGGTCATGAGCGCCTCGGACACGCCCATGGCGACGACCTGGCTCCCCCCGCTGCCCGTGCGCGCGATCGCGGCGAAGGCGCGGATGATCCCGACCACGGTCCCGAACAGACCCAGCAGCGGAGCGATGTTCGACATCGTCCCGAGCACGCCTAGGTTGCGTTCCATCTCGACCTGCTCGACCTCGATCGCGGTGTTCATCCGCTCGGTGAGCTGGGTACGCCCGAGGCCGGCGTGGGCCAGGCCCTGGGCGAGGACGCGGCCGGCGGCGCTCTTGTCCTTCTTCGCCACGTCCACGGCACCGGCCAGGTTGGCCGCCTGGATCTTGTTCGCGATCTTCTTCAGGAGATCACGACTGTTCGCGCGGCTCTGCGCGAAGTAGAGGGCCCGCTCGAGGGCGAAGCCCAGGGTCACGATCGAGCAGACCAGCAACACCAGCATCGTGGGCGACGCGATGAAGAGGTCGACGATGGACATGTCACCGAACATGGTGGTTGCATCCTCCCTGTGGCCGATCAGCGACCGGCCGCCTGCATCTGCTGGAGGGCCTCGACGCGGGTCTGCGCCATGGCCGTCCACTCCGGATTCGTGGCCTTCGTGAGGATCCGCTCGTAGGCGGACAGAGCGGCCTGCCACTCGCCGCGGTCCTCGTGCAGCTCGCCCATCTCGGCCAGGCCGGCGATCGCGAAGGGATCGTCACCTCCACCCGAGGCGGCTTGCGCGAAGCTGTCGATGGCCCGGTCGATCCGGTCCGCTTTCAGGTGACATTCGCCCTGGCGGTAGCGGATCTCGCTCTCGCTGCCGTGACCGGCGGCGAGGGCCGTCTCGTAGGTCTCGATCGCCTCGTCCCACGCCCCGAGTTCGTCCTGATGCAGCGCGGCGACCTCGAGCCACAGGCCCTGGGCCTTGTCGTGGTCGGGGTAGTTGCCGAGGAACTCACGGTAGGTGGCGATCGCGGAGGTCCAGTCCTCGATCTGCTGGTAGCAGACCGCGCCGTTGAACAGAGCCAACGGAGCGTACTCGCCACCCGGGAAGGCATCGCGGAGAGCCTCGTACTCGTGCGCCGCCTCACCGAAACGCTCGAGGCGGTACAGCACGGTCCCGGCGCGGAACCGGGCCAACTCGGCGAGGTCGTGGTCGGGGTGCGTGAGCACGAAGTTCCGGAACCCGGCCAGCGCCGGTTCGTTCTGATCGAGACGGTAGTAGCTCTCGGCCAGATAGAACAACGCCTGCACCGCACTCTCGCTGTCGGGGTGGTCGAGCGTGACGCGCTCGAAGGACGCTGCCGCGCTCGCGTAGTCGCCGGCCGCGAAAGCGTCCTGGCCTTCGTTCCACAGGAGATCGGCGGCCATTGCGCTGTCGGGATTGCGCGCGAGATACTCGTTCATGTCGCGGCCACTGCGGTAGTAGGCCGACTGTACGCCCAGCTCGGCGTCGGCCACGCGCGGATCCCGAGGGAAGTCGGCCACGAAGCGCTCGAAGGCCTCGATCGCCGCGTCGTCCTCGCCCAGGTTGTAGGCGCAGTTGGCCAGGCCGAAGGCCGCGTCGGCGGCGTGCGCTCCGTCGGCGTCGTGCTGCTGCAGACGACGATAGCTCTGACGGGCGGCGGCGAAGTCCCCCAGACCGAACTGCGTATCGGCGATCCGGTACAGAGCCCGGGCCATACGATCCCCGTCGGGGAATCGGCGGACCTGCTCCTTCCAGGTGTCGACAGCCTGCTCGTAGTACTGCAGCCGGTAGTAGCAGTCCGCCGCGTTGGCGAGGGCGACCTCGGCCTCGGGTGCGTCTGGATTTCGCTCGAGGAACTCCTGGTACTCCCGCAGTGCGTCCTCGTATTCCCGCCGATTGAAGTGGATCGAGCCCACGGCCAGCGCGTTCGTTCCCTGTTCGGTGTCCGCATTGGCCAGGGCCCGCAGGAATCGCTCCTGCTCCTCCAGGGCCAGGTCGTACTCACCGATCTGGCTGTAGCTCGCCACCAGACCCTGCAACGACGACGCGGCCACGTTGCTCTTCGGGTAACCGCTCAGGACGAGACGGTACATCTGTGCGGAATCGCGATAGAGCCCCTGCTCGTAGTAGGCCTCGCCGAGCAGGTAGTAGGTCCGGGCCCGCCAGTGGCTCGGCGTGGGCAGAAGCTTCTGCGCGATGAACTTGTAGTTGGTGATCAGACGATCCGGCTGGCTCCCCTGCTGGTAGGCCAGTGCCGAGAGGAAGAGCGCCCGCTCTGCCACGTCGGTGTTCACGTGCTTGTCGAGAACGTTCTGGAACGAACGGATTGCGGATTTGCGGTCACCGAGCTCGAGATGTGCAAAGCCCTGCAGAACCCGGACCCGTGCGGCCAGCGGGTCGCCGGGAAAGCGCCGCAGGAACTCGTCGGCCAGGATCGTGGCCTGGCCGAAGTTCTCGTCCTCGGCGTAGGCGTAGACGATCTTGTGCATGGCCGCCGAGGCGACCTTGGTCTGTCCGAAGCGCTTGACCACGTCGGTCCACGAGAAGATCGCCTCGGCGCTGCGACCGAGCTGCATGTGACAATCGCCGATCAGGTAGCGCGAGTAGGCACTCACGAGATCGTCGGGGAAGGCCCGCGCCACTTCCTCGAGCTGTCGGATGCTCTCGTCGTACTCTCCCGACCGGTAGGTCACGCACGCGAGCTTGTAGCGGGCGTTCGGAACGAAGGGACTGTCGGGGTGGTCCTCGATGAAGCCCCGGTAGCTGCGCACGGCCACCGAGTTCTGACCCGACCGATAGAAGGCTTCGGCGATGCTGAACGCCGCGTCGTCCACCAGCGGACTCTCGGGGTGCTCGCGCAGGACCTGCCGGTAGCGCTGGATGGCCAGGATGTACTGACCCATCTCCTCGAGCGTCCGCCCCCAGTACAGCCGGCCCCGGTCGCTCGGCACGCCGGAGAAGTACTCGAGCGCGCGGTCGAAGTCCCCGTCGTGGTAGGCGAACAGACCCAGGGCGAACTTCACCTGGGGTCGCTGCTCGTACCCGGGCCGGGTCTCGAGGAGTTCTCGATAGGCCGCTTCGAGCTTCAGCCAGTTTCCGTCGGCGATGTACGCCAGACCGCTCTCGTAGAGGGCCTCGCCCACGAGGAAGCTGTCCTCGTAGTCGTCGAGAAGCATCTGGTAGCTGGTGATCGCGTCGTCGAAGCGTCCCAGGTTGAAGTGGCACTCGGCGGTGCGGAGCAACACGGCGGCCTTCATAACGTCGTCCCGACCACGCCGGTCCTCGACCTTGCGGTACTCGCGAAGAGCCCCTTCGAAGTCACCGGCCGCGAAGTAGCACTCGCCGAGCATGTACTGCGCGCGGGCCGCTCGATCGCTCTTGCCGTAGGTGTCGACGAAGAGCCGGTACTGGGCCATTGCGGCCGACTTGTCCTTGCCAGTGGCGAAGGCTTCGCCGGCGGACTCCCACAGGCCGTCCTCCGAGGGAACCCGCTGCTCGGTGTCGGCCACGGCGACCACCGGGAGCAGCACCGTGAGAAGGAACGTGAACACGAGGGCGGCGCGGTTCATCGATCTTCCTTTCGCCGCTGGGGCGAGCGTTCGGCGGCCTCGCTGCCGCTGATCTCCACGCGGATCGGCGAGCGGGTGCGGTCGCGGAAGCCGAGGACGTCGACGCCCACGTCGAAGTCCCACTCCTGGGTCATGTCGTCGAGAACGGTGATCCGGGCGGTGTAGCGGCCGTCGGGCACGAGTCGGCCGTCCTCGTCGGCACCCTCCCAGGTGATGCCCTCGGGCGGGCTCCCGTTGCCCCGCAGGCGACGGACGACCTCGTCGCGCTCGTTGCGGATCTCGAGCGTCCAGGCCTCGACCTCGCCCCGCACCGCGGTGTCGATGTCGAAGGTCACGTCGCGCTTGTCGCCACTGGGGCTGAAACGTGCCCGATCGCGCTTCATCTTGACGCCGTAGGGAACGCCGAAGCGGAAGGTGGCGCTGAGCACGTGCGTCGCGCCGAGGTCGTGGGTCAGGTAGCCGTAGTCGAACTGCCAGCTCTGCCAACGGAAAGCGGCACCGAAGGATCCCTGTTCCCGCGCCGCGTCGAAGCCTCCGCGGAGCGCGAAGTTGCGCACGGCCCAGGCCTCGATCCCGGCCTTCAGATCGGCTTCCATGTCGTCGGTCTTGACGACCTCGGTGCTCACGACGAAGCGGTTGCGCAGCAGATGGAGTGCCGTCCCCGCCCGGAAGGTGCGCGCCCAGGACTCGGGCTGCTCGTCGAGGGTGACCTCGGGCCGCACGGCGTTCTGGACCGCGAAGCCCAGACTGATGGTGCGATGAGGGCGCAGGTACACGCCGACGTCGGCGCCGAAGCCTCCGCCCGATGCGCCGGCGAGTGAGTGCGTGACCGACTTCAGGTGCACGCCGTAGGACAGACGACCGCTGCCCCGGGCGTAGGACAGGCCGAAGGCGCCCGCCGTCTCGTCGAAGGTCTCGCCCAGGTCCTCGTACAGCGTCGACCTCTCGAAGCCGCCGCTGCGGAGGAAGGCGCCCGTCAGCGCGAAGCTGCCGTATCCCTCGGTGGGGAGGCCGAGCGTCAGGAAACTGTACTGCGTGTCCTCGAACAACGTGGCGCCCATGGCCGTGAACTCCATGGTGCGCAGGCTCGCGTAGCCGGCCGGGTTCCAGTAGCTGGACGCCGCATCGTCGGCCAGCGCGGTGACCGCGTTGCCCAGTCCGAGCGCGCGAGCACTGCTGCCGTAGCGCAGGAAGCCGCCGGGCGCGCCGGCGTCGTCGGCCGCGCGGACCGGCGGCGTCGCCGCGAACACGAGGGCCGCCAGCGTCAGGATGGTGAGGATCGGGTGCGTATGGCTGCGGTGCATGGCGTCGAACCTCGTCACTTCACCACGGCGATCTTGCGCCGCAGGTCGTAGCCGTCGCCCTGGATGCGACAGATGTAGCCGCCGTTGGCCACCACCCGACCCTCACCATTGCGCCCGTCCCACGAGAACTGGGCGGTCGACTCGGCCTGTACGGCCATCTGCGCGGTGCGAACCACGCCGCCGTACAGGTCGTAGATGGTGATCGTCGCGGTGCCGTCACTGGTCGGCCGGAACAGGAGGATCGTCGGCTCTTCGCCGGCGCGGAAGGGATTCGGACGGTTGGTGATGCGCTTCTCGGTGGTCATGGCGGTGGTCGTGTACAACTCGACCGTCCGCACTTCCTCCACCGCTCCGGAGACCTCTTCGGCGAAGAATCGGAGCGTGTGCTGCCCGGGATCCCCTGCGCCGAGCTCTCCCAGCGTGAAGGGACCCGTGTAGATCTGCTGGGGCACCGGCGGGTCGCCCACGTCGACGTTGGCGAACACGGCCTGGATCCCCTGTGGGTCCTCGGTCCGCGGAACCAGCGTGATGCGGGTGTCCGACGAGACCAGCCAGCCGTCTCCGTAGGCCGTGGCCGGGGGATCGAAGACGAGATCCGTGCGTGGAGGGCCGATCACCTCGACGAGCAGTTCGTTGCTCGACAGTGCCGACAGCTCCGCCACGAGCCGCACGTCGTCGGTCGCGAAGGGTCGCGTCGTGAGGTCCACCCGCGCCAGGCCGGCGGCGTCGGTCGTCGCGTCCCAGGCCTCGGCCTGTGCCGTGCCCAACCACGCATCGCCCTCGAGGACGCGGAAGCGCACCGGTGCATCGGCGATGGCGTTGCCCGCACGATCGGTCACACGCGTGACCAGACCCACCGTCTCGTCGGGTCGGAGCGCACGGACGAGACGCCGACCCGGAACCTCCTCGGCACGCAACGACATCAGCTGCGGGGCCGAGGGAATCACGGTGATGACGGAGCTGAAGGCGCGATCGCCCTGCAGGTCCTCGAGCTCCAGATAGATCGGCTCGGCGCGGTCGTAGCACTGACCCGCGATCTCGTCGATCCCCTCGACCGTCGTCCCGAGGGTGTCGCAGAGCACGCCGGCCGGACTGAGCATCGTGTCCGGGCGGGCCTGATTGCCGCTGAACGCGCGCAACGTGTAGCTGCGGTCGTCCATGGTCACCCGCTGTCCGGTCACGATGTCGATCCGGCTCACCGACATGGTCCAGGGCTCGCCCGCGACCACGGTGTCGGGCACGTCGAAGGACCAGGTCACGCCGACCGGCTGTACCGTGATCGGATCGCTGAAGCTCTCACGACCACGAACGTCGCTCACGCGGATCACGATCTGCTCGCTCGTCGCGTAGCTCTGGCCCGCGATTACCGATTCGCCCGCCGTGAGCGTTCCGGTCTCGATTCCGAGACGGTCGCTCGCCGCACTGCGATCGGGCCGCAGGGCCTGGAGGCTGAACTCGTTGCCCGCGTTGATGCGCTCGCCGGTCTCGGGGTTCACCAGGCGAACCGTGACCGGGAAGGTCGCCGGTGGGCCCGCGGTGACGATCGCCGGATCGGGAACCACGATCTCGTACTCGGCTTCGTTCACAGGCACGTCCACGCGGCCCGTCCCGACCGCCGAGTTCGTGGCATCGGTCACGAAGACCGGGATCACGCCGGGATCTCCGAGCACGACCTCGAAGTCGCGGCTCCCGTTGACGAAGGCCGCGCCGTCGAGACCGGGATCCACGAGATCCAGCCCGCTCCCCGACGAAGTCAGGTGCAGTTCGCCGCTCTCCAGCTCGTCGACCAGGTTGTAGTACTGGTCGACCGCGCGCACGCGAACCGTGAAGGGCGCTTCCGCCTGTTGCGTGGCGACGGTGCCGATCTTGCCCGTCGGAGTGTTCGACCCGGGCACGGCCGTCTCACCCGGCGCCACGATCTGCAGACGCTTGTACCCGTCGGCCTGCAGCACGCAGACGTTCGACAGACCGGTGACGCCGGTCGTGTCGCTCACCGAGAGGAAGACGTCCTCGGACCGGGTGTAGGACTGGGCCACCGTCACGCGCCCCGCTTCGAGCTGCGCCTGACGTACTCCGAGCTCGCCCGTGCCCTCGACACCCGTGCTGGCGCTGAGGATCGACATCTGGACCATACGGTCCTGCGTCACCACCACCTGCCCGGTGTTGCCGTCGATCAGTTCGACGTCGGCCTGGAAGCTCGTGGGCGGACCCACGGTGGCGGTGTCCGGCAGCGTCACCCGGAAGTACAGCCCGCCGGTGTTCATCCGGATCACGTCGCTCACGGCTTCGCGCCCGAAGTCGTCACTCACGCGGATCCGGAAGTCCTCGACGGTGTCGTAGGTCTGGTCGGCGATCACCTGCACGCCGTTCACGAGCTGGCCCGCCTGTACCCCGAGCCCACCGTTCGCCACCGCCCCCGAAGGCAGGAGAGCCGTCAGGTAGAACCGTGTCTGGGCGGTCGGTACGACGTTGCCGGTGACCGGATCGATCAGACGTACGGTCACGCGGAACGGCGCCCCCGTCGACGCCGTGGGGTCGGCCTCGATCGCGTAGACGTAGGGCGGCTCCACCGGCACCGGCACCATCTGCGCGGGGCGCGTGACGTCGGCCTCGTCGTAGATCGTGACCTCGACCGTCCCCGGATCCGTCAGGAATCCGGTGAACGTGCGCTTGCCGCTGACGAAGGGCACGTTGTTGACGTCGGGATTGTTCGGCAGGGCGAAGCTGTTGTCGCTGGCGACGAGCCGCAGATCGCCGACGTTCGTCGTGTCGGCCAGGTTCCAGTACTGGTCAACCGCGCGTACGGTGATCGGGAAGGGCTGACCGCTGCGGTGAGCGTCGGGGGCTCCACTCTTGCCCGTGTCCTCGTACAGCGACACGCCCGGTTCCACCACTTCACCCGGGGCGACGACCTGCAGACGCTTGTAACCGTCCGACCGCAGAGCGAAGATCGGACTCGATCCGCCGAGCCCCGTGGAATCGGTCACGGTCAGGTAGACGTTCTCCGCGCGGGTATAGCTCTGCTCGAAGTTGATCGTGCCGCGATCGAGGCGTTGGGTCGTCGTGCCCAACACACCGGCTCCCGGTTGCCCCAGGGCGTCGTAGACGTCGACGGAGATCGGTCGGTCCTGTTCCACCCGGGTCTTGGTCTCGACGTCCTGGAGACGCACGCTGACCGGGAAGGTGGCGGGCGGACCGACGCGTGGTGTCTGCTCGGCATCCATCGTGACCACGTACTCCAGCCCGTTGGGCTGCATGCGGATCACGTTCGAGTAGGCGAGACGCCCCGATGCGTCGCTGATCTCGATGATGATGTCCTCGACCGTGTCGTAGGCCTGGTTCGGCACCGACACCGATCCGTTCTCGAGCTGGGCCTGGGTCACGAACAACTGCGCCGTCGCGGGCTCCAGGTTGCTCTTCAGGGCGCGCATCGTGACCAGGTTGTTGGCCGCGGCCAGCGGCACACCGTTCGTGTCGACGAGGGCGATCTCGAAGGTGGGGAAGACCTGTGGCGGACCGACCTGCGCCGTGGGCGGGGTGGTGATCCGGTAGGTCGCGCCCTGCTCCACCGGGACGGTCACCGACTGCCCCTGGACATCGACGTTGTCCAGCGTGACCGCGTTGAGGTTCACGTAGCCCGGGTTGATCAGGAAGACCGGGAAGGTGATCTCGCCGTTGACGAGCGATTGGCCGTTGTTCACGGGGTTGGTCTCGGACAGTGAGTTGTCGTCACTGGCGATCGAGATCCGGTCGGTGGAATTGTCCACCAGGTTCCAGAAGCGATCGACGGAGCGCACGCGGAAGTCGAACTCCACACTGGCCGTCTGCGGAGCCGGGCTCCCCGTTTTTCCGTCGGACTCCGGACCACCGGGATTCGGGACCTCGCCCGGCGCAATGACCATGAGCCGCTCGAAGGGCCCCGGCTGCACGCTCACCGTCGACGCGTCGTTGCGGGTCGGCGTGATGAGGTCGCTGACGGCCAGGGTCTGATCGGAGGCCGTCCGGAACAGGAGATCGAAGTCCTTGTCGCCGGCCGGATCCAGTGCCTGATCGTTGGCCGAGATCATCTGGAAGAAGTCGGAGCTCTCGAAGTGCACGGTGGGCGACGCAGCCACCGGATTCCACCACTCGTCGGTGGCGATCACGCGCGCCACGACCGGGTCTCCGGCCATCACCGGCAGCGGAGTCCCGACCTTCCCCGGAGTGATGCCCGGCGTGTGCGTCTCGCCGGGCAGGAGCACGACGAGGTCCTCGTAGGTCCCCGGGAACACGTCGAAGGTGTTGCTGCTGTCGGTGCTGGCGAAGACGTCCTCGCGGGCGAACAGCCGGACGTCCTGTCCCGCGCGCGTGATCCGGATCGGACCGCGCCACACGCCCTGGTAGTCGCCGGCGCCGAAGCCGTCGGCCATGCTCACCCGGACCGGCTGCAGGAGTCCGTCGCCGAGACTGACCGAGATCGTCACCGAATCGGTGTACGCGTCGATGTGATTGTTGAACTGGTCCCGCGCGACCACGGTCACGTTGGGCAGGTACGAACCCGCCTGGTGGTCGGGAATGGGATCGAGCCCGTCGTTCGGCGTGGGATTCGTGCGACTGTTGATTCCGATGTCGAAGTGGTCGATGGTCCCCGCCTTGACGGGGATCGTGGTCAGACCGAACACCCCGCTGTCGTCGTCGTCGATACGCACGGTCTGCTGGTTCGGGTCGGCCAGCGTCACCAGCGTGACTGCGAACTCGGCCTGATTGCTGTTCAGCGACTGCGGTGACACCGGCAACGCCGCCGCGGCGTCACTGCTGCTGAACGAGGCGCTGATCGGCAGCGCGGCGTCGAGATCGGTGATCGGGTTCCAGAACGAGTCGGTCGGGTAGACCGTCACGTCGAAGGGTACGCCCGCATCCTGCACCTGCGGCGTGCCCGTCTTCCCGTCGTTCTCGATCGTGTCGAAGATCCCCGGGTCGAGGTTCTCGCCCGGTGCCTCCACCACCATCCGCGCGTAGGGAGCCGGCGACACGTTCACCGTCGACGACAGATGGGCGTCGACGCCGCTCGCCGTTCCCGCCAGGTTCTGCGGCCCCGCCGTCCGTAGCACCGCGCGGACCGAGGTGGGGTTGTTCAGGGTGACCGTGTTGTTCGGATGGTCGGGCAGTTCGAAGTATCCGGTGGGCGACCCGACGGTCACGTTGCGCTGCCCGGGCACCAGATTGGCGTACTTGTCCACGGGAATGACGAGGACGTCGATCTCCTGACCGGCGACCACCGGCAGCGGCTCGCCGTTCAGGCCGCTGAAGTTCTCGTCGTTGCGGCCCCGCTCCCATTCTTCACCCGGCATCTCGAAGAGCACGCGGTCGAGGGGGCCGGCATTGACCTGGAAGGTCGCGCTGCGTTCGACCACACCGCCGTTGCTGTCGATCACGATCTGTGCGCTGAAGGCGCGCCTCGTGACCTGGACACTGGTGTTCAAGTAGCCGTTCTCGAAGGTCGCGTCGTCGATCAGGATCCAGTCGGGGTTCTCCTCGCCGATCTTCGCGCGAACGGTCACCTGACCGTTGAAGGGGAACAGGTTGTCGCTGCTGTCCTCGGCGCGGACACGGATCTGGAAGGGAATGGTCGTCACCTGGACGCGTGTGGTGTCCCAGATCGCGTAGTCGAAGACGAAGTGGTCGAGGCCCTCGGGATTGACCAGTACGTTGCTCTCGCTGCTCGCGCTGATCGGCCCGCTGGCGGTGACCGTGACCCGTCGCGTGCCGGCGGTGAACAATCGCACGCTCTCGTCGAGGTCCACGTTGCTGACCATGGGCCCACCCGGAGGCAGGACCACGCCGGCGGCCGGATCGTCGGAGCTCCACGAAAGGGTGGGATAGCTCCCCGGTTCCACCGGGTTCCAGTACTGGTCGGTGGCCCACACCGTCACCCCGTCGAAGGCATTGCCCGAGACCTGCGCCAGGGGCATGCCCGACTTCCCCGGACTCACGCCTGGCGTGAGCACCTCCCCGGGGAGCAACAGGACGACGGTGGCCAGGTCCTGGGGCCGCAGCGGGGTGACGACCGCACTGCCCGTGGCCACGGACATCTGACCCGGATACGTGCGCGTGTTGGCGACGGTCAGCGTGTTCTCGCGCGTGTTGGGGTCGGTCCCCAGGAAGACCACCTGGGTCGAGGCCTCGCCCAGCGCGAAGGCGCTTCCCTGCAGCGTGATCTGCGGGCCCGAGTCGAAGTTCCCGACCGCCGCGTCGAGCAGGACGTCGTCGCGGAAGTTCATGACCGGATCGCCCTCGGAGTCGCGCGCCTGCACGGTGACGTCGATGGCCTCGCCCACGCGCTTCTCGCCCGTGGGAACGGTCACGGTGAACGAGGTCACCGCGTCGTAGGCGTTGAGCTCGATCTCGGCCTGCGGGACCGAGACGTCGTTCAGGTCGCGCACACGCAGACGGACCGGCGTGCCCTCGGCCTGGATGATCACGTCGTCGAACTGTCGCTCGCCGTTGAGCAGGTACTGCGCGGCGGGAAGACTCGCCGGCACGTCGGCGGAGAGCTGCGCGTTGATGAAGTCGGCGTTCGTGTCGGTCGTGCCGTCGGCATTCACCGCCCGCACCCGCACACTGAACGGCACCCCCACGGTCGCGGCAGGGCGCCCTTCGACGATCTGGGGATTGAGAACCGTGATCTCGAGCCGCTCGAAGGCCAGGGCGTCGGTCGCCGAGATCAGGAGGCACGTTGCAGAAAGAAGGCCGGTGGCCAGAGCACGAAGTGCATTCTTCATCGCCGAGTCCCGGGAGACGGGTGTCCTGCACGAAGTCGGGCAGCTCCCGAGCGCGATCCGAGACGTTGTGTCGGGTTCCCCCGGCCCTGTCGCCTCGTGGCCCAGGATCCACCGCGCGACAACGCAAAGCACATGCCACGGTCTCTTCGCGGTTCGTTCGTCCTCGTCGTTCCCGGGAGTGCCCCGGGCCTCCACCGGCCCGCGAGCGGGGGGCCGCAAACCGGAGCCTCTGCCCCCCTGGAACCGGGTGCCTTTACACCGGGCCTCGCGACTGGCTACACTCGACGGACTCCGGAGACGGCATATCCAAAGGCACTCGTGCCCTCGGCCCGGCCGTCGCCCCGCCCGTACGACCAGAGCTCGACCCTCGATCGGCGGGGGCTCGCATCCCCCAGTTCGACATCCAGGAGGACCCGAGAGGATGACCAATCGCCAGGGGCTCTTGCCCCTTCTCACCGCGCTGGCCGTGATCGTGACCGCCACGGCTGCCCCCACGTCCTCTTCCGCTCGGCCCGCCGTCCCCGGCGAGCAGGCGCGCCCCGAGTCCCGGATCGTCGTCCCCGGCGCGGACGCCGTGCACCACGGCGGACCCCGACTCGGCCTGAGCAAGGCCGTGACCGACTCCTTCAACATCTATGGTGGAGTGCGGAGTGACGGCTCGAACGATCGCCTACCCGAAGGACAATTCCAGGACTTCATCCTGTTCCCGAAGGAGCAGGGCTGGACGGGTGTCGACCTGACCGAGCAACCTTCTTTCTGGAACATCTCCACGTTCAACGCCGAGAACCTCGACGCCACGACGGGCAATCGTGCGATGTGGTCGGGCATCCCCGCGGGCACGCCGGGCTTCCAGACCGCACCGGGCTACGGCAACAACTGGAACGACGGGCTTCTGTGGAGTGCACAGGCGAATCCCACGATCAACACGGACGTCCGCCTGACCTTCACGTTCAACTACGACCTCGAACCCGGGTACGACTTCTTCCTCGTCGAATACGACTCGGCCGGCGTCTGGGTCCCCATGGACACCTTCACCGGCTCGAACAAGAACGAACAGAACGAGTTCGTGTCGGCGGTCTCCTTCGACCGGACGGTGACCTTCACACCGTTGATGTACACGGGCCCGAGCGGCACCGACGTCCGGCTGCGCCTGCGCGTGTTCAGCGACGTCGCCTTCAGTGACGAGGACGGTCTGTACGTCTCCCGGGGCGCGGCACAGGTGGACAACATCGAGGTGAGCTTCAACGGGGCCGTGGTCTCGAACGAGGGCGACGACGGCCTCGCGACCTTCGAGTCCCTGAGCCCGGGCGTGGACGACACCGAGGGGTGGAATCCGGTCGCCGGTGCCTTCGCGGGCGACTTCGCCAAGGTCCTGATCCAACTCCGCGACATCGATCCCTGCCGGCAGAACCTCAGCCCCATGCTCTCGTTCATCGACGACGGCACGCCGCCGGCCAACTCTCCGACCGAGAGCACCGGGGGCAGCACGTCGCCGAACTGGACCTACGGCGTGATCGGTGGATTCACCGTGAACTACACCGGTGGCGTCAGCAACGGGCTGGTCCCGGTCTCGAACGAGTGGTGGTCGCCCGAGATCGCGTGGGACGACACCACGACGACGGAGGACGACGCCCTGCGCGGCGGCGCGCTGATCCGCTTCACGGTGTGGCAGCACCTGCCCCTCCCCAACGGGATCTTCTGGACCTGGCGGGTGCGCAGTCTGGCCGAGGGGGACTGGAGCCCCTGGCAGGACCGTGGCTTCGTGTACTTCGGCGACGGCGGCGGGACCTACCTGAACACCCAGTTCGACGTGACCGACCTCCTGCAGACCGACCCGGAGAAGGTGCAACTCGCACTCGGAATGGCCGATCTCGCCGACGCCTTCGGCTTCCCGGGCAGCGACGCCACCCCGTCGCCCGCCTTCGACAACGTGAGCGTGTGGCGCTACGACTCCCCCGGTCCGGCGTTCGCGGCCCGTGAGATCGAACTCTTCAACGACGGTTTCCCCAACGAGGGCAGCATCGACCTCACCGATCCGTCCGCGCTGTCGGTGCGCATGGACATGGCACTCGACGTCAACCCGGTGGGCAGTTCCATCGTGCCGGGGGACTCGATCGTGGTCGACGCGACGGCTTCGATCCCGGGTACCGCTCTGCAGACGACCCCGGTGCTCCGCTGGGTGCTCGAGGCGAATCCCTTCTTCGACACCGCTCGGCAGATCCCACCCGACGCCACGAACATGGGGCCGGGAGCACGTGGCTGGACCCGGTACATGGGTACCGTCCAGGGGGACAGCGCCCGGACCGCGGGCGGCGTCGCCGTTCCGGACAAGTTCTTCTTCGATCTCCCACACGACGGGCCGGCCAACGCGAATGCACCGCACCAGACCGACGAGCCGGCCATGTTCTACCCCGGGGACGTGATCCGCTACTTCGTCGAAGCGACCGACACCGCGGGCAACGTGGCGTCGATCCCGGCCGACACCACGGGCTTCCTCGGGAACCTGCGTGAGTACAATCGAGT